>JBGQHD010000502.1:0-4668 GCA_041497795.1 Planctomycetia bacterium | reverse complement strand
TGCCTCCTGCCCCCTGATCCCTGAACTCGTAGACTCGGTACTCGAAGTCGTAGATCCCGCCCCGGCCGGCGTTCACGCGTAGCGCCGAGACGCGGCCGAGCTCCAGCTCCCGCTGCGAGGCAAACGAGCGGCCCCACCGCTCCACGGCTGAGTCATCGACCAATTCGTGCGTGCCGTGGTGCACGATCAGGCGCAGAGGCCGCCGAGACCGCTGCCCGCGGTCCAAACGGGAGGCAACGGTCTCCCGGCGCCGAAAGATGCGCTGATTGCAGAGATACTCGGGCGACAGGGGATCGATCGGATCGTAGCGGAACTCCAGACCCAGGTCCGCCGTGGCGCACAGCAGTTCAGCTTCATCGTACGTTTGCGCGGTCCAGAACCAGCGGGCGAAGTCGCGTGTGTCTCGGTCGAAAGGGGTCTTATAGGGCCGCAGCAGGTCGCGCCCCAGGCCGCCCAGGCCGATCGCGCCCAGCGAGAGGACGGTCACGGCGGCCAGCCGCCGCGCGGCCGCCCTGCCGCGCCACCAGGTGGCGGCCGTCGCCAGGCCCAGCCCGCAGAGCAGACAAATGGCCGGCGCGGCGTACTGCATGATGCGGGCTGACTGGCCGTAGGGGTACTTGTGCAGGGCGGCGGCCACGAGGCCCAGCCCCAGAGGCAAGAGAGCCAGCGCCAAGACCTCGAGGCGTCGCCGGCGGCAGAGCACGACGACGCCGACGAGGCACAGCAGCGTCGTCAGGGAACTGCCGCCCTGCTCGGCCCCCAGCGGATACGCCAGCATGTGGCTGGTGTGCGTGGAAACGAGCCAGACGAGCAGCTTCCACGGCTCGGCCAGAGGCGGGAACCCGTTAACCCAGTGGTAACTCGTGGCGTCCGCCTCCACGGCCGCCAGAGTCGGCCGCAGGAACGCGAAGTAAAGGACCACAAACGCCGCAGCCACGGCCGCGTTATACGCCGCGTAGGCCAGCCACGTCGCCCGCTCGGATTGTCGCCAGACGCGCGCCAGCAGCGTCAAGCTCACGCCGCCAGCCACGAACGCCGCCGGGAACGACATTCCCAGGCAAATCGGCGCCACAGCCGCCAGGGCCCAGAGCCACCCCGGCCGCTCGTGTAGTAGGCACACTCCGTGTGCCGTCTCGGTGGCGGCACGCGGAGCGTGCCTACTACTTGGCCGGTCCGGCTGGGCCAGCCAGCGGACCGCCAGACAGAGCAGCACCAGCGCCGCCAGCAAATCGCCGGCGTAGGGCTTCACCTCCGCGCCGTGGCGAATCGGGTAGTACGACACAGCGAACACGCCCACGGCCAGCAGCAGCGGCAATCCTCGCAGTATCCGCGCCGCGAAATCGCGGAACAGGACCACGCTGGCCAGGCTGCACAACGTAGGCACCAGCCGCAGGGCCATCTCCTGGAAGCCCCACAGCTTTACGACGGTCAGCTCCGCCCACAGGAAGAGCAGTGGGCAAGACTGCCCGTAGTCCAGCGGTCGCAGCAAGTCGGCGTACCCGCGGTTCAGAAAGTTCTCCGCCACCATCGCCTCGTCGCCCCACAAGGGAAATCGCAGCAGATAGCGGATCAGCCGGACCGCCAGCCCCAGCCCCACGAACAGCCAGGTGGCCGTCGTTACGTGTCGCTCCCACGACCCGAGGAGCCCGTGGACGGCCCCGATCGCGTCGGGCGCGGGATCGAGCGCCGTCACCAATGAATGTTCAATGGCTTGAGACATGGCAGCCGCGGCCGAAAGAGATCAGTGGTCCGTCACTCGATGTCTTAGATGTGCAGCCAATTACGCAGCCCGAGACGAAAGATGATCCACAGGGCGCCCCACGCTTCGCGGCCGTTGATCTTCGATTGGCCCTGCTGGCGGTCCACGAAGGTGATCGGCACGTCGCGCATGCGGGCCCCCAGCCGCTTTAGCCGCCAGAGAATCTCCTCTTGGAACGAATAGCCGCGCGAGACGATCGTCTCGAAATCCAGCTTCGCCAACAGCGCCGTGCGATAACAGCGATAGCTGCCGCTGCAATCCCTGGGCTTCAAACCTAGGAGGCATCGCGCGTAGCAATTGACGCCGCGGCTCATCAGGTGCCGCCGCAGCGGCCAGCCCTCGATGCGGCCTCCCGGCACGTAGCGCGAGCCGATGGTCACGTCCGCGGGGCCGTCGGGACCGTCCATCCCCGCCAGCAGCGCCGGCAGGTGCCGCGGATGGTGGCTGAAGTCGGCGTCCATGTTGAGCGCCTGCTCGTAGCCGTGCTCGATGGCGTACCGCATGCCGGCCACGATGGCCGTGCCCAAGCCGAGCTTGCCCGCGCGATGCAGGCAATGAACTCGCGGGTCCTTCTGGGCCTTGCGGTCGCACCAGGCCCCGGTGCCGTCGGGCGAGTTGTCGTCGATCACGAGCACGTCCACCTCGGGCGCATGGGCGAAGATCTCCTCGATCAGCCGCGGGAGGTTCTCCAGCTCGTTGTAGGTCGCGACGGTGATGAGCGTGCGATGGACCATGCTACGAAACTCCGCGCAACATCGCCTCCGCTGGGCTTGCCCCAGCGGAGCGACGACTGGCCAGCTACCGGCTCGTAGCGTGAGTTCTTGCGTCTTTCTTCTTTTCTCGATGCCTTCGGCCCTGGGCCGAAGGCATCGAGAAAAGAAGAAAAGTGTACCGAAGGCAGGCTCGTAGCTGGCCAGTCATGTTTCCGCTGGGACAAGCCCAGCGGTGATACTAATACCGAAAAACCTGCCGCAAGAGCCAGAGCGCCCAACCGCCGAGCGCCAGGTTCCCCACCCACACGGACATCGGCGGCAAGGCCCCGCCCTTGGCCTGGTTGACGCCCAGGATGAGCAGCGGGTAATACACGATCAGAATCGGCAGGAAGCACACGAAGAAGCTGCTCAGGGCGTTGGCGTTGCGGCGGCGGATGGCCATGGCGCTGCCGACCATCACGAAGCTCAGGCAGCTAAAGCCGTTGGCCCACCGCCGCGGGGGTTCGGTGCGCAGGCGGTTGAACAGAAAGGCTTCGCCGTCGAGCGCCAATTTTTCACTGGACCATTCGCCGCTGGTCAGGGAATCGAAATCGGCCGCGCCGAGCTGCAAGGCCGCCTTGACCGCTTGTTCGCGCACCAACTGGTCGAGCTTGCGAGGGTGGTCGTCCAATTGCCGCCAGATCTCGGACAAAGCCATGTTCGAGGGGGACCAGTTCTCCGAGCCGCCCTGGCGGAAGACCTCCAGCGCGAATTCGATCGTCACTTCCGAGCCGGGAAAGCGAAACTCCATCTCGCCGTCCGCGTCGGCCGAGCCGTTGAAAGCGCGGAGCACGAGCACTTCGCCGTTGGATTCGAGCCAGGCATGCTGGCAGCGCAGCGTCCACACCTGCGTACCCTTACGATAGGTGAACGTGGGCTCGACCAGCCGCCGGTCGTCCACGTCTTTGACCACCACACTGAAGTCCCGCGTGGTGTACTCCCTCTTCATCTCCAGCCGGCCGAGCACGATGTCCTCAATCGCCCCCAGCACCACGCGCCGCGCCCCGTTGCGGCCCCAGGAGACCGCCACGTCGTTCAGCCAGACGGTCATCAGGCTCAGCACGAATGCCAGCACGTACGTCGGAAACAGGATCGCCAGCGGCGAAATGCCTAGCGACTTGAGGGCCACGACTTCGTTGCTGCCGGCCATGCGGCCGTAAACGCAGGCCGTCGCGAACAGCGCCGTGGCGGGAATCGTGAACCGCAAGGCGTCGGGCAAGACATAGGGGATCAGCCACAGCACGTGCTTCAGGCCGATTCCCTCGTCCAGCGCCTGCCGCATCACGCCCACGATGAGCATCAAAGCCGTCAGGCTCGCCAGCGCAACGGCAAACACCCTCAGCAGTTCGGCGAGCACATAGCGCTTCACGAGGGGCAGGGCGAGGCTCATGGCGCGGTAATGTCCCGCCGACGCGCAGCAGGGTCAAGGCCAGTGACCTCTTCCGCGGCGCCGATCAGCACCCCGGCTGCTGGGAGCAGCCGGGGTGCTTCGCGGCCGCCGAGTGCTCACTTCGCGTCAGCGAGTCGCGCGACGGCACGCCATCGCCAGCATGCCGTCACGGTCTGCTTGATCGCCCAAGGGCAGCGCGCCGCGCCGAAGCACAACAGCGGTGTCATCAGCGCTCCCCAATATTGGTTGAACGGCTGGCCGACGATGGCGAACACGAACAGGTAGAGGCACGCGGCGCCGGTGACCCGGCGGCCGAGCGACGAGGGCCACGCTGCTAGCCCTAGCAGGGCTGCTGGCAGATACAGAGCGCTGAGCCACTGAGGCGACACCAGCAGATAGGCGTTCACTTGCACCAGCGAGATGACAAACGGCAGGCCGCCCAGCCGCAGCCAGCCCTGTTCGTGGGCCATGTCGCCGGGCCGCATGTGCATTCCCACCATCCGCGCGTGCAGCGCGAAGAACACACCGTAGGCTGCCAGCCCAATCAGCCAAGTGAGCGCCTCCCCCCATCGCCGCCGCCAGACGGCCCAGACCGCCGACGCCAGGCAATAAGGCCCGGCCAGGTCGCGGCAGAAGAAAGCGGCCATGCCCGTCATCACGCCCCAGCCCCAGCGGCCATGGCCATAAGCGCACACCGACAGCCCGATCAGCACGCCGCTCCACAGCACCGGCATGGCGTACAGATCGGCCAGAAATACCGGCATCAC
>JBGQHD010000501.1:0-4669 GCA_041497795.1 Planctomycetia bacterium | reverse complement strand
GGACGTCGAGCCGGTGCTCAAGCAGCTTGTCGAGGTGCAGCCGGAAGAAGGCGCCACGCTGACACAGTTCATCGCCTGGGTGCAGGAGAAGAAAGCCTGGGCGGCCCTCGACGCCCTGCAGAAGCGATTCAGCGAGAAGATCAACGCCAACCCGGTGCTGCTGTACGCCATCGCCTCGGCGCGCGAGGCGCAGGGGCAAACCAAAGTGGCCGACGAGGCGGCGGCCAAGGCCCTGTCGCTGAACGCCGACGACCTCGATGCGCATCGGACCACCGCGCTGGTGCTGCGCGAGCGGGGGATGCTGCGCTGGGCCGAGAAGGAGTTCCGCCAACTGATCGACTCTCCGCCGGCCGACAACGTTTACGCGATGAACTCGCGGTACATCCTGTCGGAGCTGTTGCACGACCAGGAGCGGCACGGCGAGGCGGGCCGCCTGCTCCAGGAAACGGTCGCCGCTATGCAGCGTAATATCAAAGCGGGACGCGACAAGGAAGCCAACAACGGCCAACGCGAGCTGGGCTCGGTCAAAGCGCGGATGCACTTCTTCCTCGCCGTCGAGGTGCGCGAAAGCGACCCCGCCAAGCACCTGGAGCACCTGGAGAAAGCCATCGAGGCCGATCCGACCGACGCCGATGCGCTGATCGGACTGTATCGGCTCCCCAAGGCAGACGAGGCCCGACGCGCCAAGACCGCCAAGCAAATCCAAGACGCCGCGGAAACGTTCCGCCAACTGATCATCAAGGAGGCCGACGAGTCCGCCGACGAGCGGGCCGGCGCTTACAACCAGCTCGCCTGGCTGGTGGGCAACACCGAGGGGAACTACCAAGAGGCGCTCGATTGCTCGCTGAAGTCGCTGGAGCTGTGGCCCAACACGTCGGCCTATCTCGACACGCTCGGCCGCTGCTATTACGCGGTGAAGGACTACCAAAACGCGCTCAAGCACCAGCGGATGGCGGTGGAGCGCGACCCGCACTCCAAGCAGATGCGGCGGCAACTGGCGCTGTTCGAGAAGGCCGTCGCCGCCGAGAGCGGGAAGCAGCCGAAGTAGCGCCGTCCGGCAGCCGCCGGATGCTGCACCGACGCCAACTCAGGCTGCGGTCTTGGTCGTCGGCTTCTTAGCCGGAATCGTCTTGGTCGTCGGCCCTTTACCCGGCGACTTCTTGTCCGTGGGATTCTTTCCCGGCGGCGACTCGGGCGTCTTGCCCGGCTCGGGTGGCGCGGACTTCGGCTCGGGTGGTTTGGCTTCGGGCGTTTTGCCGGAATCTCTCGCGGTCAGCTTGATCATCGCGTGCGTGACGACCACTGGGACTTCCTTCGGCTTCAGCGGATTGTCCCCGGTGCTCTCAAAGCCCAGCACCAGACCGACCACCAGGCACGCCGATCCCTTTGGCAGAGCGGCCGTCTGAGGAAGGACGGGGACATAGATCGTCCGGTCGGCGCCAATGGCCACGACCTTCAGCATCTTGTGCTTCTCTTCGTCTTCGTACTCATCCGTGACCTTGCCGAAGAGAAAGATGCCGTCGAGAAACCGCGGCTCGGAGGATGTCGCCGCCGTGTTTACCGCCTTGATGTGGCTTTCGTCCCACGGCACCTTCTGCCACTGGCCGAGGATCCGCGACAGCTCGGCCTTCCACTCCGCGGGGGTGCCCGCGTGCGTGTGCGGGAACGCCCGCGGCTGCATGGTGAGGATGTACTGGGTCCACGACCACATGCGGGCCACGTCGCGGACGAGCTTGTATTCGTCGCGCGACTTGGGCTTCCAGCCCGTGGCCGCCGCCTTGGTGAAGGCGTCGCGCAGGTCTTCGAGCTTCAGTGCCGGCTGGCCGGCGGCCACGTTTTCCTCGCGCGCGCGTCGATAGCGGGTCAGCGGCTCCGGCTGCGCCGAGAGCTGCGCCATCATCTCGTTCAAATAGCGGGCATGGATCGCGAACTTGCGGGTCCCTTCCTCGCCTCGGCCGCGGGCAATCCAGGAGTTGACGCCCAGCACTTCGCCCTGCGCGCTGAGGAGCGGACCGCCGCTGTTGCCCGGCTCGATCTTGGCGCTGTGCATGATCCACTGCTGGTCGATCCTCTCGCTGGGATCGCCGCTGCCATTCAGCGGCTTGAGCGATCCCTTCAGCCACTCCTGGTCGTCGGGAGGCAGGCGCGAAGTGGTCAACACGGAGTTCACGTGCCCGCGCTCGACCACGAAGGTGTAGCCTTGCGGGTTGCCGAAGGCGAAAACCTCCGACTGCACGTCGGGGTTGTCTTGCCACCGCAGCGGCAGCGCCACGGTTTGCTTGGGGGCGCCGTTGAGCTTGAGGATCGCCAGATCGTACTCGGGACGCACGGACATGTAGCCTTCGATGCCGTACCGCAGATCCTGACCTTTGTCGTCGAACACCACGTCCGCCTTGAGCGCCGGGGCGATCACGTGGTAATTGGTGGCGACAAGCACGGTCACCGCGCCGTCGGGCCCTTGTTTCTTTTCGATCACAAAGCCGGACCCCACGCTCTGGTGCGCGTTCCACGTGTCGGAGTACACGTCGATCCTGACGATCGCATGCTGCGCGTACTTGAGGATTTCGGCGTCGGTCGCGCCAGGCTTGGGCTTGGGCAGCTCCGGCAGGTGCGAGTCGTCGAACCGGCTGGGCTTGCTCGGCTTGGCCACGCCGGTCGGGGTCGTCGGCTGTTGCGGCGGCGTGCCTGCGGGCCCTTGGGCCACGGGCTTCTTGGGCGACGGCCACAACAGCCAGGCAGCCACGGCGATCGCGATCGCCGTACCGCCGGCTGACGCCCAGGCCCAAATTGGCACAGCCCGCAATCCGGCCTTCTTGGCGGGGGCGGCGTCGCCGGGTCTTCCGTTGGCCGATGGGACCAGTCGCGAGCCCAGGTTGCTCGAGTGGCCGATGCCGCTGCCGCCGCCTTTCATGACCGAGGAATCGGAGGGACTGAAATCGAGCAGATCGCCTGCGGCGGCCGGCGCCCGTTCCTCGTCGGCGCCGCCCGGCACGCGAAAGACCTCGCCGCAGCGCGGGCACTTGCCGAGCTTTCCGGCTAGCTCGTCCTTGACGAGGAACGACGACTCACACGCCTCGCACGTGGCGCGAATCGGCATGACACGGCGTCCTGGTTAAGAGCCAAAAAGCCTGATGAGATGATGACCCAAGCATCGTAGCACCGTGCCGCGCGGGCGACAACAATCCGAACTTGGTCCCTTGGCCCCGTTGGTCTCTTGGCCATCCCGGCCGCAGGTCGGCCCTTTGAATCGACGGGTGGCCAAGTCGCCAACCTCGGAGGCGCTCGGGCTTTGGGCCGGCAGAGGGAAAGAGCAAGAGGCGGATCCTCAGGCAGATTTCACGACTTAACGGATTCGTAATTACCATAAAACCCACCGCATTCTTCTCAGGCTACTTGATTTGCTTCTTCGCCCGACTATCCTCTGATAGAAGATCGGTGGTCAGTCATTTTCTTGCACCTGGAGGTTTGCCGCGTATGAAAAGATTCCTCGCTTTTGCGTTCGCCGCCGCAATTGGGGTGAGCGCTGCTCCGGCCTTTGCCGGGCATCATTCACACGGGTCATACGGGAGCTGGGGATCCCACGGGAGTTGGGGATCGCACGGCAGTTGGGGTTCGTACGGCAGCTACGGGTCGCATGGCAGTTGGGGCTCGTCGGGAGGCGTGGTGTCCTACAGCTCGTACGGCAGTTGGGGCTCATCCGGCGGCTCCTACGGTTCGTCGGGCGGATCGTATGGTTCTTACGGCTCGTCGGGCGGTTCGTACGGCTCGTACGGTTCCTCCGGCGGCGTGATCGTTCCATCGGGCCCCCCCGGCCCGCCGCCTGGGGGCGAACCCAAGAAGGCCCAGCTTCGCTCGGACAACGCCGTTGAGTTGGCGGTCCGCGTGCCGTCGGAAGCCAAGGTGTTCGTCAACGACAAGCTGACGACCAGCACCGGCGCCCAGCGCAGCTACACGACCAAGAACCTCGATCCGGCCCAAAGCTACACGTATTCGGTCCGGGCGGAATTCGAGCACAACGGCCAGATGATCTCGCAGACCAAGACCGCGATGGTGTCGGTGGGTGACGTGGCCAGCGTTGCGTTCGATCCCAACGAACCGGTGACGACCGCCCTGACGGTGAAAGTGCCCGCCGATGCCAAGGTCTACTTGGCCGGCAAGGAAACCACGCTCACCGGCGAGCTGCGCAAGTTCACCACCACCCGGCTGCCCATCGGCCAGCAGTGGGCCAACTATGTCGTGCGCGTGGAAGTCGAGCGCGACGGCCAGAAGGTGGCCAAGGAAGAAAAGGTCAGCCTGCAGGCCGGCGAAAGCCGTGAGGTGGCCTTTGAGTTCCCGGCAACCACGGTTGCCCGAGTGGTCGAACGGTAAGTCTCTCGCTTACGAGTTCGCCTTTTTCCAAACGAGCTTGCCCTCGCGACAGCTTCGGCCGTCGCGAGGGTTTTTTCGTAGCCTGACTCTCCGTCTGCACTTTCTGACTTGTTCCGGGCTTAGGTGGCGAGATTCGCGAGGCGTTGGGCAAGTTCCAGGAGTTTTCGCGGCAGCCGCCAGACGCGCGTGATCGTCGATAATTCCGTTTGGAGGATCAGTTCTCGTAAGGCTTTGCGGCGGTTTGCGTGCGAGGGGCGGCGGTCGGCATCGTCCCAGGGCGAGTCGCTGCGGTCACACAGTT
>JBGQHD010000500.1:0-4672 GCA_041497795.1 Planctomycetia bacterium | reverse complement strand
CGATAGACGTTCCAACTGAACATCGACCCGGCCGAGAGGATCGAGGCGCTGAAGCTCGACGTCACCGCCCCGATGATGGCCGCCAGGCCCAGCAGCATCACGACGTAGGGCGTCGTCTGCTTCAGCAGCAGCGGCAGCGCGGCGGACGGCGTGTCGATGCCGCCGGGGCCCCACTTGGCAAACGCGGCCATGCCCAGCATCAGCGGCGGCAGCGTCAGCGAGATAGTGAGGATGCCGGCCAGGATCGAGTGCCAACGGGCCTTTGAGGGGGTCTGGCACGAAAGCACGCGCTGGAAGTAGCAGTTCCAGGGGATGCCGCCGAGCACCAGCATGATCGTCATGTCCCACCAGTAGACGATGCTTGAGGGGGTCCAGTATGCGTCGCCCGTCAGCGGCGGCAGCCAGCGGGCGGCGGACCCTTTGCCCTGCACATAGGTTTGCCAGCACGCGTCCCAGCCGCCGACTTGCGACAGTGCGTACGGCAGGGCCACGAGCAGGCCCAGCGGAATGAGGGCCAGTTGCAGGGCGTCGGTCCAGGCCACCGACCACATGCCGCCGAGCATGGTGTAGAGCGTGACGACGGCGGCCGACACGAGAATCGCCGTTCTCAGGTCGAGGTTCAGGAGCACGCCGAAGGTCGAGCCGATGGCGACCAGCAGCGCCCCGCTCCAGAACAGCTCGCCCAGCAAGGCGGGCACGAACAGCACGGCAGCCCAGCGGCGGCCGAAGCGGTCCTCGAGCGGGTCGATCATCGTGCTATAGCCGAGCCGCCGCATCTTGCCGGCAAAGAGCAGGCCGCCGACGATCAGGCTGAGGCCGAAGCACACGCCCCCCTGCGCCCCGGCGGCCAAGCCGTGCTTGTAGGTGAATTCGGCCGTGCCGAGCAGATAGCCGCCGTCCACCCAGGTGGCGGTCATCGTCATTACGGCCACCCACAGCGGCATGGCCCGGCCGGCGACGATCAGCTCGGCGGCCGTGCCTTGCTTCACCTTGCGGGACGCGAGCCAGCCGACGAGGAGAAAGACCGCGTACATGCCGGCCACGACCGCCACGCCGGTGTAGTCGAGCTGGCTCATGCGGAATGACGAAGTGAACGTATCAGATCATTTTGCACTTTGCATTTTTCATTTTGCATTGAAGCACGCTGCGCAATGTCGAATGCAAAGTGCAAAATGCAAAGTGCAAAATGGATCGGTCGACTGCTTCGCTCAGGGTGACAGTAATTGCCGCATCGCCGCGTGCAGCGGCTCGTTGGCGGCGGCGATGAATTGGGCGGCCGCCAGGTCGAGCGGCCCGCCATCGGGCGCGGTCACCACACCGCCGGCCTCGCGCACCAGCAGCACGCCGGCGGCGATGTCCCAGGGCTTAGTGCTGGTGGCCCAGTAGGCGTCGTATCGCCCGGCGGCGACGTAGGCCAGATTGAGCGCGGCCGAGCCAGTGCGGCGGAGCGACTGGCTGGCCAGCAGCACGTTGACGAAGTTGGCGATCTCGGGCGAGTCGCGCCGCACGCCGGCGGCAAAGCTGGCGGCGACCATGGCGTCCTTGATGTCCCGCACCTGGCTGACCCGCAGCGGGCGGCCGTCGAGGAGCGCCCCCTTGCCGCGCGCGGCCGTAAAGCTCTCCTGCGATACGGGGTTATAGACCGCCCCGGAGATCAGCTCGCCGTCTTGCTCCAGCGCGACCGAAACCGTGAACTCCGGCACGCGATGCACGTAATTGGCGGTGCCGTCGAGCGGATCGACGATCCAGCGATAGCTGGCCTCGACGCCGCGGATGTCGGCCCCTTCTTCGGCGAGGAAACTATGCTTCGGGAAATGCCCCATCACGACGCGGCGGATGGCCTCTTGCGAGGCCACGTCGGCTTCGGTGACCAGGTCCTTGGGCCCCTTTTCGCGAAACTGAAACGACTCCCACCGCTCCAGCAGGACCCGGCCGCCGGCGCGTGCGGCTTCCTCGCAGACTTGGGCGAACTCAGGCATCACACTCCCCGGCGTGGCAGGAACTTACCCGGCAAGGTGCGCGATTATAGGCACGCGCCGCGGAAAGGGCCAAGCTGTTGCGGCTCGTCACGCTTAGCACCCCGGCTGCTCTGAAGCAGCCGGGGTGCTGCCCCACGTTACAGCGAGCTGGTCTTGGCGAAGCCGATCGTGATGCCCTGCATCGGCACGACGCCGTACAGGCCGTGCGTGAAGACCAGGTTCACGAACTCGTCGAAGACCAGGATCTTGGTCTTGGGCACGATGACGATGTCGGCATCGGCCACCCACAGGTCGTTGACCGGGGAGCAGTTGGCCGCGCCGTTGATGATCGGCTCGTAGAGGTTCACCATCGTGGCGATCATCTGCCAGTCTTGCGTGCGGCGGAAAATGACGACTTGCTTTAGGTTGGCGCTGGCGGCGGTGGTTACGCCGCCGGCCAGCGTGATCGCTTGGATCATCGTGGTTGGCCCCTCGAGCGTGTACCGCCCCGGCGTGCGCACCTCGCCCAGCACGAACACGTAGCGTGGGGCCCGCGACTGGAGCACGGGCTGCACTTCGATGCCCCGCACGTCGGCGGCCTGGTAACGCTGGCTCAGCTCGACTTTCAGCTCATCGAGCGTCAGGCCCACCACCGGCACCGAGCCCACGGCAGGCAGGGCGATCGAGCCGTCGGGCGTGACTCGCGACGTGCGCACCTGGCCGCCGGAGCCGTAGCGGCTATCGACCGTGTTGATCAGGTCGGCCAGCTTGGCGTCGATGAGGATCGGCGTCACTGTCACCTTGAGCATGTGCTCCTTGTAGTAGCGCTTGTACTCCTGTCCCAGCGAGGCGGCGAGGTTGTCGATCGTCAGCCGAGCCGCCCGCACCTGGCCCAGGATGGGCAGCGTGATATTGCCGTCGGGCTGGACCACCACTTCGCGGTTGACCGTCTCGCCCCCCATCGGCGCCGGCGGCAGCTCGACGCGGATGCGATCGCCGACGTTGAGCTGATAGGCGCCGGTTTCCTCGTGCGTGCGGCGGAACACCAGCTCCACCACGTCGTCCACGCGGAGGCGATATTCGGGCACGTGCTGAGTCCGGCCCGGATCGACGTAGGCCCCTTGCCCAAAGGGCGAGGCCGCACCGCCGGCGGCCAGCGGCCAGTCGCAAGCCTGACCATGCGGCGGCCCGCATCGGGCCGGCGAGAGGGGCACCAGCGTGGCTGCCGGCGTGGGAGCCGGCCCGGCTGCGCCCGCGCCGCTCCAGAGCACAATCCCTGCGAGCGCCACGCCCAGGGCGGCGACGGCTAGTGCCAACTTCTTGGCCAGCGCCCTTTGGATCAACGTCTTTTTGGTCATTGCGAATTGCACGGTCTTCATCCTTCCCAAGCTCCTGGGTCGCTTGTGCCGATTCCCTCTACCGCCACGGCAGCCAGCTCCACAGGCCGCTGCTCTTGGTCTTCGCGGCCGTCTGCGGGGCAGCGGGGGCTGACGCCGCTGGCGTGCTGGTTCCCGGCCCGGCTTGGCGGGCGAACTCCACCGGGCTGACCTGCTTGACCTGCACTTGCGGCGGCCCGCCGACAGCCGGGCCTTGCCGCCGAGCCAAGGCGACCGATTGGTCGCGGGCCGCCGCGGCCAGTTGAGTCTCGCCGAGGCCCGCGTGCACCGTGGCCAGGTTGTGCCAGGTTTCGGGCTGCGACTTCAACCGCGCGCTGTGCCGCAGCCAATCGCGGGCTTCCTCGAACCGCCCCTCGCGAGCCAACAGCACGCCCAGCTCATTGGCCGCGCGGGCGTTGTTCGGATCCGCCAGCAAGGCCGCCTGCTGACACACCAGGCCCTTGGTCTTGGCGTCGGCGGCCAGACGGGCGGGTTCCTGGTTCATCTCCACGTAGAGCTTGCCCAGCGCGGTGAGGAGCTGCGAGCCTTCGCGAGAGGGG
The DNA here is from genome assembly GCA_041497795.1 of Planctomycetia bacterium. GTDB lineage: Bacteria > Planctomycetota > Planctomycetia > Pirellulales > S012-138 > JBGQHD01. The sequence goes on along the minus strand of JBGQHD010000500.1, from coordinate 778 downwards.
CGAATCGCCGTGGCCAACTCTTCTTGGGAGTAGGTGTAATACGTCTGCACGGCTTGCAGCGGCGTCACGCTCGCGGGAGACGATTCGGATGACGACTTGAGCGACGACTTCAGCACGGTGGTTCGGTGCGCCGCGACCAGACGATCGATCTGGAGATCGGCATTCATCGCCGTGCCGCGGGGGATGAAGTCGTTGGCTTCGTCGAGCGCCCAAATGCCGCGGGCCAAGGCCTCGCTCCGCGCGGTGCCGCCGTCCTGAGCGTCGAGCCCCTGGGCCAGCAGCCGCAGCGCCGCCAGGAACTCCGCGCGGGCCGAGTAGAACGCCCGGCGGTCGGCCAGGGCGATGCCTCGCTGCATGTGGGCATCGGCCTTGAGGAGCACGGCGTGCATGGCGCGCTGCGCGGCGGGGCCGGACGGCTGCGCCGGTCGCAAAACCGTGGCCGTGGAAGGCGGCCGCTGCTCTTGCTTCTCCTGTCTGAGGGCCGGCGACAAAGACGCCACCGAGACGGTAAGCGCCACCGAAGCGGCGTTCGTGGAGCTGGAAGATGATGTAGAGCTGGAAGGTGTGGAGCTGGAAGTTGGCGTGGCCCACGGCGGTGGAATACTGGCGCCCGTCGAGGAACTCGTCACGGGCGATGAGGCTGGCGCCACAGGGCCCGGCGACGACGGCAAACTGCTCGGCTTGGCTGGGTCAGTGACGGCCGAGCGGTTCGTCCCCTCAGGCGTTTCGCTCGGGCTTGCGAGCTGCGGAAAATTCCAAGGCAAGGTGGCCGCCGGGG
>JBGQHD010000499.1:0-4686 GCA_041497795.1 Planctomycetia bacterium | reverse complement strand
GCCATGGCCTGCACGTGGCCGTCGAAGGCTGATCCGGCGGGCAGCTTGGTATCGACGCCTTTCATCCTGGGCTTGGGATCGACGTTCGCCTTGCCGCCGACTTTTGCCTTCTCGGCCACGAAGCACCAGCCGAGCTTCACGTACTCCTCGCACACGGCGTCCATGCCGGCCGGGTACCGGTAGCCGTGGTCGTCCATCCAGCGCTTCAGGGCGGCGGCGCTGCCGGCCTCTAGCACGGCGACCTCGTACATGCCGACGGCCTCTTGCTTGAGGACGCGGACTTCGTCCTTCGCGAGTGCCAGGCCATCGCTCGGCCGACTTTGTCTCGAAGCTCCAGTGCGACTGAAAAGGGCCGCGACGTCAGGCCGCGGGCGCAGGTCCACGATCACCTCTGGCGGATCGATCGCCTTGGCGATCTGCGGAAAGATGTCCTCCGAGACCTTCCGCAGCGCCGGCGGTGTTGGGAACGAGATCAGCATGCCAAAGTCCTCGACCTTGCCCGAGAAGCCGGGTCGGATCACGAAAGTCTCGATGCCGTCCTTGAAGAAGACGTAGGTCTGCTCGTCGCCGACTCGGACGATCGAAGTGGTGTCGGTCACGTAGATCGGCGGCACCATCCCGCAGGGGTCGGCGAGGGCTTGGCCAGAGGACCAGAGGCCGAGACCAAGGATTGCAAGGAGGGCGACAAAGTTCGCGTGGCGCATGGTGTTTCTCCGAGGGAGTGGGCCGCCGACTTAGACGCTTGAGCAAGCTCTTTGTTCCCGGCGGCTGCATTGTATCGATCTGCCCACAAGCAACGGATACCAGAGTGACCCTCTGCGTCCCAACGACCGGGTGAATGCCGATTTGTCGTTTCATCAAGCCTGTGGGCTGCGGCGAGCCAGTCCCAGAACGACCAGGCCCAGGCTGACGAGTGCGCCGAGCATGACGAAGCCAAGCCGGAAGGCGCCGCCACGATGGGCCACCGGCTCCAGTGCCCCGAGCTTCAGCGACCCTTCGCGTTTGCCTGCTGGCTTCTTGTCCTTAGCGTCGTAGAACTCACTACTTGGTAGCGGCAGCACGTCGGCGTCGGCCGCTCAGCAGGTAGATGTCCGAACGAACGTCGGTTAGCGGATCGCCGGCCGAGTCAATTCCATCGACCCGGGGGCACGGGATCAAAAATGATCTTGCGTCGGTCCGGGACCGATTCATCCGCACGGTGCGTGATTGTGATCAGACCGAAATCCAATACGGGCCGCGTTTCGGGCCAGAGAATTGTCGCGTCAGTGACCTCATCGCCGCCATCGGCCAATTGCACGAGCACGCTGAACCTCGCCGGTCCCTTGGCGAGTCGCTCCGATAGCTCTTCGGCCAGGAAATTGGCCGACTTCTGCGCGGCTTGGTCAGGGGTCAAGAATTCTGTGTCGGCTTCTGGTCGGAGCCGAAATCGACCAAACCGGCTTTGCCCCTCCGTGTTCGTGAACTTGAGATGAGCTTCCGGGCTGGGTCGTACATCAGGCCCATCGAGTTGTTGAAGTCGCGATTGTCGACTGGATCGGCGCCGCCCAATTCGACGCCGACCCAGGCGTTCTTCCGGCAGTCGAAGATCGGCCAGCAGAGCTTGTTATCGGCGGGCTCTGCCGAAAGTTCGATCGCCTGCGGTGCGACTGTCTTCCGCCACCTGGGCATCAAACTTGACGCCCAGTGGACTGACCTACAAGGCCGGCCCCAGTCGATTGTCACCGAGGGTGGAAAGCCGATCCCGGAGCTAGGATAAAGAGACCCCCTGATTGCACGCGCATGTTTACAAGCTGGGAGACGCCTTCTCGGGAGATGTGCGTATCTCTTACAATGTGGAATGCTGGGTGTCGAATCCACAAGCAGGTGGCTCGATGATGTTTCGTCGCGATTGGTTCTCCTGGCTCCTCATCGCCCTGGCCGTTGCGTGCTTTGTGGCAGCGCTCTTTCCTGAATGGAGCAAGTCGGTCGATCCAGCAAGCGGAGACAAGCTCAGCGAATGTCGGCTTGGGCTTTGGTTCTCTCCCTTTTTCCTGTACAGCCACCACGAACACGCTCAGGGCTTCAGGACGCAGACGGGGATCAACTGGGTCTCTTGGTCCTCGTTGGTCATTCTCGTCGGCTTAGGCAGCTTACGCCTTCTCCGGTGGCGACAAGCGAGGCGTTCATCCAAGCCCACACCGAATACACCCACGCCTCATCCCTCGTAGGCGTGCACGAGGATTGGGCCGTGGCCGCCAGGAAGAAAGGCTGGGCCAGGTCCAAGTCACCCGAGGCCCTCGCCAAACTCGCGGAGGCCATGCGTGGCAAGCCCATGCTGAAGCACATGGCGGAGATTTTGAGGCACGCCAACGTCGGGAGAAGAGCCACCGCCGAAACCCGTCGCAAGATGAGGGAGGCGCACCTGCGCCGTGGCAGCTTGCCACCGAACGTGCGACCGTGGACCAAGGGCGAGGATGCCCTGGTGCGGCGGTTGCCGGCCGCCGAAGTTGCCAGGCGCACCAAGCGTTCGATTTGCGGCGTCTACCAGCGGCGGTGGAGGCTGGGCATCCCGGACGGCAGGAGACGCGGGAGCGGCAGGACGGGGCGGTGGGCCTGACCTACTCCGTCCCCATCCCGGCGCACAACGTCGCCTCGCACCGCACGAGCGATTGCCCACACTTCTCGCAATGGTGGTGCTCACGCGGACAACAGGCCGGACAGCCAAAGCACTCCGGGCACGAGCTCGTCGTCTGCTTGTCGCAGTACGAGCCACCATCGGCTCTTGGGCTAGTGGGGGAACAGGGCGCCGAACGGCGCGACCATTTGTCGGCATCGTGGGCCATCGCACCGATCGCGCTTGTAGTTCGCCGCCGGCAGCAGCACAATCTGTGTGACGCACCACAAGCACTTTCCCCGATACCATGACAATGAAGTGCTCTCAGCTCGATTCTCATGTGGGCGACCTGACCCGTCGCGAGGCCTTGGGCGGGCTCGCGGCGATGTCGTTGGGTGCCGCGTCCTCGGCGGCCGACGATCCGAAGGCGCGCCTCGCGACGACGACTCGGGCATCCAAGGCCATCAAGGCCTTTCACGAGTCGCTTACGGCGGAGCAGCGCAAGGCCATCAGCTATGCGTGGGACCACCGCGGCCCGAGCGGGCGACCGTTGCGACTACATGTCACGAACAACTGGGCCGTCTCACCCCTCAACATCAAATCCTTTTCTCTCGACCAGCAAGCGTTGATCGCCGAGATCATCCAAAGCGTGTTGGCGGAGGACTGGCCGGCGAAATTGCAGCAGCAGGCCAAGGATGACACCGGCCGGCACTGGACCGAGGACCGCAAGATCGCGATCTTTGGCGAACCAGGCAGCGGCCGGTGCCAATGCGTGATCAGCGGATTTCATCTGACGCTGCGGGCGGTCGAAGGATTCTTGAACGGCGTCGCCTTCGGCGGCGCGATCTGTCACGGTCACCAGCCGAGCGGCTTCAACGAGAAACCGGGGCACCCCGGCAACATCTTTTGGCACCAAGCCCAGAAGGCTCACGAGGTCTACCGGATCCTGGACGGCAAGCAACAGGCCAAGGCCCGTGTGAAGCAGGGCATGCCGTGGTATGAATTCGACCAAAAGATCGACCGCCGCGTGATTCTGCCCGACAGTAAGCTGGACCGCCCGCTGGAGCCGGACGTCCGCTTCCGTAGCGGCAGCGGCCCGCTGGTCGGCCTGCCTGTCGAGGAGATGACGCACGATCAGCAGGAAGCCGTGCGGGTCGTGCTCGCCAGTCTGCTGGCTCCCTACCACAAAGAGTACCAGGAGCAGGCGTTGGCTTGTTTGACCAAGCAGGGCGGTCTGGCGAAGTGCCGTCTGGCTTTCTATGAGGAACATCAGGTGAGCAAGGCAGGCCAGTGGGACAACTGGCGGCTAGAGGGGCCATCGTTCGTCTGGTTCTTTCGCGGCACGCCTCACGTCCACATTTGGATTCACGCGGCCGAGGACCCGACGACCCCTGTCACATCGCACTTCGGATGATGCCCGGCAAGCCGCCGAATGTTCCTCCACGTAAGCGGCGTCGCTAGGGGAGCGGCCGCGCAGCAACGGGGAAATCGGCCGGGCCGTCGCCCGGCGAAAGCGCGTCGCCGGATGACGAGGGCCCAAGCAACAGCTCAAAATCCTCCGAGTCGGCCGGCTTGACGAGATAGTGGTCGAAGCCGGCATCGTGGGCTTGCTGCCGATCCCTGTCGTGTCCGTAGCCCGTCAGCGCTACGAGCCGCACGCCCCGAAGCGACGGCTGTTGGCGCACCCGGCGGGCCAGCTCGTGGCCGTCGATGCCAGGCATGCCGATGTCGGAAATCAGCAGCTCCGGCGGTTGGGCGAGCGCCATTTGCAGGCCGGTCTCGGCGTCGTGGGCCACGCGAACTTCGTGTCCCATTTTTTCGAGCATCCGAGCGAGGGTCAGCGCGGCGGCCCGCAAATCGTCCACGACCAGGATGCGGCGCCCCGGCCCGCGCGGTTGGCCGCCACGGGCCGCCGGCACGGCCGCGGCAGCTTGGCTCGTGGCCAAAGGCAGGCGGACGACAAACTCGCTCCCCCGCCCGGCGCCCTCGCTGTGGGCCTCGATGCTGCCGCCATGCAGTTGAATCAGGTTCTTGGCCAGCGTCAGCCCGATGCCCAGTCCGCCTTGCGCGCGGTGCAGCGTGCGGTTGACTTG
>JBGQHD010000498.1:0-4707 GCA_041497795.1 Planctomycetia bacterium | reverse complement strand
GAGGTCGAGCGCGCGTGCGGCCTGTCGGCCTCCCCGCCCAGCAGCACCCGCCGCGACCTGTGCGGGCTGCCGCCCAGCGATCAATCGCCGCAAACCGAGCGGGACTTCCGCCTCCAGGCAGTGGATCAGGCTTTGAGCGGCGACGCGAGCCTGCTGGCGATGCTTGGGGGGCGGGCATCCGCCGGCTTGGGGCCACGTATCCTCGCCGGCCTGGAGCTGACTCGCGAGCGGGCCGGCGCGTCGTTTGGCCCCTTCGAGGGGCTGCTCGCCAGCGGCGCGGTGCGAGACGACGTCGCCCGCCGTTACGGCCCGCAGCTTCGCTGGACCGTGAGCCACCTGGAGCAATACGCGCTGTGCCCGCACCAGTTTTTCTTGCAGCGTCTGTTGGGCCTGGAGCCGCTCGACGAGCTGACGCTGGAGCCGGACTATCTCGAGCGCGGGGGGCTGATTCACGACGTGCTGGCCGAGCTGCACCGCCAGCTCAACGAAGAAGCGCGCGAATCCGGCCCACCGGCACGGGGGGAAACGCCGCTCGCGGAGCGAATCGGCTCCCTCGTCGAATCCCTCGTCCTGCGCATCCTACAGCAAGCCGGCGCGGAGCATGACGTGCAGGCGGCACTCCACGAGATCGATCGGCGTGTGCTGCTGCAATGGCTCCAGGCATACCGGCAGCAGCACGAGCAATACGACGGCCTCTGGAGCGGCTTCGGCCAGCCGCCGCGACCGGCGCATTTCGAGGTCTCCTTCGGCCTCAGCCCGCTCAGCGACGACGAGCTTTCGACCGACCAGCCGTGGGAGCTGCAGCACGAGGGCGAGAAACTGCTGCTCTGCGGGCGGATCGACCGCCTGGACCTCGGCCAGCGCGATGGCCAGCGGGTGTTCAACGTCATCGACTATAAGTCGGGCCGCCCCCGCGCTCGCCGAGACGACGAGCCGCCCGACGGCCGCCAGTTGCAATTGGAACTCTACGCCCTGGCGGCGCAGGAGCTGCTGTTCCGCGGCCAGGCCCTTGCTCTGCACGCCGGCTATTGGTACGTCAAGAAGGAGGGCTACAAGGCCTGCCGCCCGCTGCACCAGGCCGGCGCCGACGGTTGGGAGGCGAGCGAGTTCTGGCGCGGCCGGCTGCAGCAAGTGCTCGACAAGGTCTTCTCGCTCGTCCGCGGCATTCAGGCCGCCGAGTTCCCGATGGCCAGCCTGGACGAGCATTGCACGAGCTACTGCCCGTTCAAGACGGTGTGCCGCGTGAATCAAACTCGGGCCCTGGGGAAAACCTGGCAGCCGCCGGAGAAGGCCGGCGACGTGCACGCGTGACGTCAGAAGCCCGGCTTCTCGAAGAAGCCGGGCTTCTTGGTCAGCGCTAGGCCACCGCAGGGCGCGACCCTAGAATGTCATCATGACCGGCTTCACAAGGCAGAATCGTCGGCTCGTGATCTGGATCGTGGTGGGCGTCTTCGTCTGGGGGGCGATTCATGCCGTCGGCGCTTATCTGAACTTCCACGATACGGACAATCCCTGGCGCGTGCGGCGAGCCGTGATCGTGCTGCTCTTCGTGGAAGGGTTCCTGGGGTTTTGGCTGCTGATGCTGGGACTGCGCCGGCTCGGACACGGCGGCCGGCGATTGACGGAAGAAGATCCCGCCCCTGGGGCCGGCGCGGAGGAGGCGACGCCGGGGCGGCCGTCCCGCACGAACGGAGTGCCCGACGATCGCTCCGCGCTCCGCTGATCGCTGCTTCGTTGATCGGTGCCGCACCGTCCTCCGCCAGACCGCTTGCCATGTTCTCCCAAGTCCGGGCTGTGCTGTTCGACGCGGTCGGCACGGTGCTCTATCCCAACCCGCCGCCGGCGGTGGCCTACTTCGAAGCCGGACGGCGGTTCGGTTCGCGGCTGCCTGTTCGCGAGGTGACTTATCGCTATGAGGCCGCGTTTCGCCGTCAAGAGTCCATCGACCTGGCGGCCGGCGAGGGGCGCACCAACGAGGCCCGCGAGGAGCGGCGCTGGCGAGAGATCGTGACCGACGTCTTCGAAGACGTGCCGGACGCCGAGGGCCTGTTTCGGCACTTGTGGGCTCATTTCGCGTCGCCCGCCCATTGGGGCGTGTTCCCGGACGTGGCGGTCACGTGGGGCGAATTGGAGCAGCGGGGCCTGACGCTTGGGCTGGCGTCCAACTTCGATGCCCGCCTGGCCTCCGTCTGCCGAGGCTTCGAGCCTCTCGCGCGGTGCCAGAAGGTGTTCGTCTCTTCGCGGCTGGGGGTTCGCAAGCCGCACGCGGCCTTCTTTGCGGCGATTGAAACGGCGCTAGGTCTGGAGCCCCGCGAGATCATGCTCGTGGGCGACAGCCTGGAGAACGACTATCAGGCCGCCTTGGCCGCCGGCTGGCAGGCCGTGCATGTTTGCCGCGACGCGCCGCGCGAGGCGAGCGTGACCTCGATCTGCGATCTGGCGCACCTTCCGCCGCTGCTGCGGCGGTGATGGCCGGTCACGTGGGCGAGTCTCTCCGAGACTCGCATCCGCGTCTCGGAGAGACGCGGCCACGTGAAGAGACACGCGGATCAGCCGACGGAACGCTTGACGCCCACGGCTGCCTGCGCTGAGAATTCCCGTGGCGATCACGCCGCGCGATCCCCGCTCGCCCGCCTTAACCCGGATGCCGTCTATGCCGCTGGACCTTGTGCAAACCCTCAGCGACCTGATCTCGCTCCCCAGCGTGAACCCGATGGGCCGGCCGCTGTCGGGGCCGGAGTTCTTCGAGTACCGGGTGACCGATTACCTGGAGCAGCTCTTCCGACGGCTGGGGCTGACCTACGTGCGGCAGCCGGTCGAGCCGAAGCGCGACAACATCATCGCCCGGCTCGATGGCGACGTGCCGCCGACCGAAGGCGGAAAGCTGATCCTCTTCGAGGCCCACCAGGACACCGTGCCGGTGGATGGCATGACCATCGAGCCGTGGACGCCCGTCGTGCGTGACGGGCGGATTTACGGCCGCGGCGCCTGCGACATTAAGGGCGGCATGTGCGCCATGCTTGGAGCGGTGGCGCGGCTGGCCGAGGAGCGGGCGAAGCAGGGTTCAGGGTCCAGGGTTCAGGGTTCAGGCAAGCCACTTCCTACCGTCATCATGGCCTGCACGGTCAATGAAGAGCATGGCTACACCGGGGCGTTGGCGCTGCCGAAGCTGTGGGAAAGCGGACCAACTTCGATGGTGCCGCGCAAGCCCGACATGGCCGTGGTCGCCGAGCCGACGCTGCTCAATGTGGTCGTCGCCCACAAGGGGGCCGTCCGTTGGCGGTGCCACACGCGCGGCCGGGCGTGCCACAGCTCGCAGCCGCACCTGGGGGACAACGCCCTGTATAAGATGGCCCGCGTGCTCCAGGCCCTGGAAGCCTACCAGCGCGAAGTCGTGCCGACGCTGCCGCAACACAGGCTGTGCGGGCCGGCCAGCCTGAGCGTGGGCACGATTCACGGCGGCCTGAGCGTCAACACCGTGCCGGACGAGTGCACGATCGAGATCGACCGCCGTGTGCTGCCGGGCGAGGACTCGCAGGCCGTGTACCGCGGGGTGATCGACTTCGTGGCCCGCCAGCTCGTGGGGCAGGCTGCCGGCCTGCCGGGCTCCAACTTCGAGCCGGTCCACGACACGCCGTTCATGGACAGTCGGCCGTTGCCCAACGACCGCAACGGCGCGGTGGCCGAGCGTCTGCTGGCGGCGGCCCGCGCGGTGACCGGCCGCGGCGAGGCCATCGGCGTGCCATTCGGCACCGACGCCTCGACGATCTCGCTGGCCGGCGTGCCCTCGGTGGTCTTCGGCCCCGGCTCGATCGACCAGGCCCACACGGCCGACGAATGGCTGGAAGTGGAACAACTCCGCCTGGCCAGCGAGGTGCTGTACGGGTTCGTGCGTGGCAAATAGTTAGCAACACCGCGTTGACGAACACAGCCCGCGAATGACGCGAAGTCGCTCCGCGGAAAGAGAGGCTGCGATACATGGGATCCTTTGCGACCTTGAAGAGGCAGTTGCTTGCCGCGGTGGGCGAGAAGCTGCGTCAATTCGGGTTCGTAACGCCAACGAACCGGGGGTTCTACCGACAAATCCCGGTCGGTCGCGCCACTTTCCACCTGGCATTCATTCAGCACCAAGACGATTTCGATGTCACCGCTGATATCGCCGTGCGCTTTGACGATGTCGAGGAGGTGGTGAACGAGGGCAACAAACTCCTGACAGACAAGCAACGAAAGGGCACGCATACGATCGGGGCGGAACTGGGAAACATCGCCGACGGACGCCAGAAGAGATGGACTGTCGCATACGCCGATGACGTCTCGCTGGTCGCTACCTCAATTGCCGACGCTTTCGTCAACGTAGCATTGCCCTATGCGGATACCTACGCAGACCGCAGGCGGGCCTTAGAAGTGCTGAGCGGAGACGCGCCAGAATCGTGGTTGCACTGCCCTTTTGACGACCATCGAGCGACAACTGCAGTGGCTATGGCATTGCTTTGTGACGGAAAACAAGCCGCACGATCGCTTGCGAAGAGGAAATTGTCGTATCTGGAGCAGCGTGAGGATCCAGGGATCGCCTCGTTTAGGGCATTCCTGGACCGAGTGGGATTGTGCGAAGAGCCTGCGAGCTGACGAAAGTCACTCGAAGGACGCCTCGTTCTCATGCCCGAAGGGCATTGTCGAGAGGATTTCGATGATTCGATTGATGATGCT
>JBGQHD010000497.1:0-4708 GCA_041497795.1 Planctomycetia bacterium | reverse complement strand
CGCTCGCCGATCGGTTCTTGGCGCGGCCTACCCGATCTTCGCCTTGAGCTGGCTCAGCAGCCGGATGGCGTGGCCGATTTCCGCTTTTTGCCGCGCCGGGTCTTGGGGGATTTCGCGCTCGATGGTCAGCGGGCCGGTGTAGCCGATCTCTTTCAGCGTCCGCAGGTAGTTCTCCATGCCCACGTCGCCGTCCCCCAGCGGCACTTCGGCCCCCCACTCCTTGCCGGGCCGGGCCGCCCATTTGCCGTCCTTGCAGTGCACGCTGCGGACGTAGGGGCCCACTTTCTTCAGCGCGGCGATCGGCTCGCCGGTGCCGTAGAGGATCATGTTGGCCGGGTCGAAGTTGATGAACAGGTTGTCGCGGCCCACGTCGGCGATGAACCCGAGCAGGGCGTCGGCCGTCTCCTGGCCGGTCTCCAGGTGCAGGCTTTGCCCGTTGCCGCGGCAGTGGTCGCACACGTCGCGGGTGATGGCCACGATCTGGCCGTAGAGCGGGTCGCGCGGGTCGTGCGGCACGAAGCCCAGGTGCAGGGCGGTGACGCTGACGCCCAAGAGGCGGGTGAAATCGGAGATTTCCTTCAGCTCCTGCACGCGCGCGGCGCGGGTCTCCGGCGGCACCAGGCCGACGGTCCGCGAGACGGTGGGGATATCGGCGTAGCTTTCCCCTTCGAAGCCGGCGAACACGGCCGAGATGCTGATGCCCGCCGCCTTGAGCCGCGAGAGGAAGTCCTTGGCCGTGGCCGGCGTGCGGCTCTTGCGCTCGGGGGCGTGCAGGTGGATGGTCGGCACGCCCAGTTCGCGGGCCACTTCCAACTTGACGCCCAGGCCGGCGTCGAGACTGGTGAACACGCCCAGCGGCCACTTATCCATGAAGATTCTCCCCGTGGGTGGATCGGCGAACGGTGTGGGCTAGATGCAAGCTGGCAATGCCGATCATATCGGACCTGGCGGCGCGATTCAAACGGTACGCAGCACCGTCTGGGCCCCAAACGCAGCAGCTCGACCCGCCGCAAGGCTGGCGATGGCCCCCCGCAGGCTAGCTGGCAGCACGTAGAATGTTGCAGGTTGGGAAAAGCCTGCCTCGTGACGCAAGCAGGTGCAACTCTTCTTGTCGCTTTCGTCGATACTAAGATCAGACAACATCTTATCGGCCTGCCTGCTGCGCTCGGCGTGCGCCGAGCGGATAGGGATCGGTCAGCACAAACCGCACCGACGACGAGCAGCCGTTGCCGGTCGCAAGTCGAACCCACGGAGGGGGAAAAGCCATGTCCTTGACACGAACGGTTTTGGGTTTCCTGGGAAGCCTGGCTCTGGCCGCTGGGCTGTGCGCCCCGGTCCACGCTCAGTATCGATTCGCCGGCAACCAGGTGACCTACGACGAGAGCAGCGACATCAGCACGCTGCGGACCGAGGTCGCCGAGCTGCGCGCTCAGGCGAACGCCCGCACGGGGGTGCGCGAGGCCCCCGTCGCCGCCGAAGGGCCTGGCGGCTGCGGTGGCTGCGGTGGTTGCGACGCTGGCTGCGGCTGTGATACTGGCTGCGGCTGTGGCTGCAACACGGGCTGTGGCTGCTGCGACACGAGCTGCGGCGATTGCTGGGGCTGCTCGAGCTGCTGCCCGCACTTGTACGCCGCGTACGAAAGCGTGTTTCTCAAGCCCCATTTCAGCCGCGACGCCGCGTTTTTCATCGAACGCCCCGGGGCTGTGCCGGCCTTCGAAGAGGTTTCGTTTGACTGGGACCTGGAATACAGCCCCCGGTTCGAAGTCGGTTATCTCAATCCCTGCGGCCTGGGAGTGCGCGCCCGCTATTGGCGGTTTGACCACAGCACGACCCAGACCGGCGCGGTCACAGGCAACGCGAGCATTCACGCCAGTTTCAGCAGCACCGAGGACGACGCTGCGGTCGTGATCGACGGCGTCGATGCGATCACCGCTACCCACAGCCTGAAGCTCGACGTGCTCGATGTGGAGGGAATGAAATACGCCTGCGGCATGCTGTTCAGCGGCGGTTTTCGCTGGGCCCGCATGGACCAGGACTATCGCGCAGACGCGGTCGGTGGTTTCGACGAAACCATCCTCGGCCATCACGACATCGATGCCTTCGGTTTAACCGGAGCCATGGAATACTATCAATCGGTGTCGTGCTCCATCTCCGCCTTCGTCAAAATCCGCGAGTCGTTGCTGTACGGCGACTCCACCTTCAATGCCACGGGGATTAACTCGAATGGTGATGTTACGGGCGTGATTACCCGAAGCCATGACGGGGACCTAATCAGCGTCAGCGAATTGCAAGTCGGCGTCGAATGGAGCATGTGCACGCAGTCTGGCGGCAAGCTCTACGTCACCGCCGCCGCGGAAGCCCAGTATTGGCACAACGCCGGCACGGGGCTGCCAGGGGAAGTGGGCAGCGACGACGAGAACTACTTCACCTCCGATGCGCAAGAAGCAGACATGGGCCTGTTTGGGTTCAACATCGGCGCCGGCTACATCTACTAAGCCGGTTCGCCGCCCGACAGCCTGTTCCAAGCGACCTCCGTGTATTGCCGACCGCCGGGCGCGAAGCGCCCGGCGGTTGGCGTTTCAACATGCGCGGCAGCTTCGATCTCCGATGCCGCCCTGGCTGCGCCCGGCCTACTTGTCCGGCAGCGTCGCGGGCGATTTGGGGAGCTTGCCCTCCTTGATCAGATCGCCGAACGTGGGCCGCGATTCAAACGCCGACGCCTGTCGGCCTGCCCGCCGTTCGCCTGCCCGCGGCGCATGAAAAAGGCCGGGACATCTGTCCCGGCCGGCTCGAATCAGTCATTGGACGCGTCAGCGCAGGCTTAGTTGCCCGGCAGCGTCGCGGGGGACTTGGGCAGCGTGCCCTTTTCCAGCAGCTCGCCGAAGGTCGGCGACTTCTTGTCCTTGGGGTCCGAGTGTTCCTTCTCGACCGCCTCGATGGCTTTGATGACCTTCGCTTCGGCCTTCTTGTAGACCTCGGGCTTTTCGTTCATGACCTTGAAGGTCAGGTCCATGGCATCTTCTTTCTTGATGTGCTTGCTCAGGGCCTGGCCGAAGGCGTTGCGGTGCTTGCGGTCTTCGGCGCCGCCGATGTGGCAGAAATTGCAACTGCCCATCTCGTAGGCCTTCTTCATGGCCGTGTCGCCCTCCTTGGGAAAATACTTCAGGTCGAAGTACTTCTTGAACTGCGGCTGGGCCTGGGCCGGGTCGCTGAAAACGGCCGAGACGCCAATCGCCACGACCATCACCAAGACACCGAGTAATACGATTCGCAGCATGAAAAACCTCCTACGAACTTCCGAAAGGGTGAGAAACGTACCGGGGGGATGTTAACGCCTCACGAGACCGTCTCGAGGCGTTGGCGTGCGATGTCGAGGCTTCTTCAAGATGTTCGGCCTCGATAATCTACCTTGTGGGTGGGCCGCCGGGCAACGTCATCGGCGAGATCGGCAGCTTTCCCTCGCGAATCAGTTGACCGAACGTGGGCGGGGCCTTTTGGCGGGTATTGGCAGGCAGCTTCTCGACCGCGCCCAGGGCCTCGTCGATCTTCCGCACGGCCGCGCGGGCCGCCTGGGGATCGCGCCGCGCATTCTCGATGCTCAGCGCCTCGGCGTCGGTCCGGTCGAGCAGCTTGTCCAGCGCCTGTCCGTAGTCGTTGCGGTGCTCGCGGTCCATCGCGCCGCCCAGGTGGCAGACGTTGCAATTGCTTCGTCCGCCGTACGCTCCATAGAGCGGCGCGCCCTTGACCAGGTACTTGGCGTCGAACTGCCGCTTGAAGGCCGGAAACGCCACGGCGGCTGGGCCGCGAAACACGGCCTGGCCCCCGCCGACGAGCAGCAAGGCAATGACCAAGACGCGACCGCTCCTCATGGCGCTCATCCCGGTCTCCTGGTTGTTGGCAGGTTTCCAAGCTAATCGCCTGTCTGGCTCAATTCAAGGCCCGGTTGGGCGGACAAGAGTGTCCGCCCTACGTAAGGCGGACACTCCCGTCCGCCGTACGGCTGGGCTTTTCGATTTGCAAAACGGCCCGGCGCGGCGACAATCAGTGGCGGCTATCTCCGCTGTTTCCTTTGTCGGCGGACAGGAGTGTCCGCCTTACGATAACTTGCTCATCAGGTGACCTATGAAATCCTTGGCCATTCTCGGGGCGGCCTGGGCGCTGCTCGGCGCCGGCCTCGCTTTCGCCGATCCTTGCGGCATGGTGCCGCCGATCATCGTCGGGGACGACGTGCCGATCACCCGCGTCGGCTTGCAGAAGACCTACGTCTTCTTCAAGGACGGCAAAGATGGGGAAGCTGGCATCGAGACGTTCGTCATCCGGCCGGGCTTCCACGGCAAGGTCGAGGAGTTCGGGATGCTGATCCCCTTCCCCGAGCCGCCGGCGCTGCGCAAGGTGTCGGAGGAGATCTTCTCGCACCTCGATAAGGCCATCGACCCGCCTGAGATCGTGGTCGATCTTCGGCCGCCGCCGCCGGCCCCAGTCGCCAAGAATGGTGCGGAGAAGAGCCCGGCAAAATCCAAAGAAGACGCGCCGCTGGCCATCAACGAAGTCCGCGTGCTGCGGCAAGAGGCGGTCGGCATGTACGAGGTGGCCGTGCTCGAGGCCGGCAGCGCCGCCGCGCTCAAACGCTGGATGGACGACCACGGCTATCACTATCCCGCAGGCATGGACGCCGTCTGCGAAGAGTACGTCAAGCTCCGCTGGTGCT
>JBGQHD010000496.1:0-4714 GCA_041497795.1 Planctomycetia bacterium | reverse complement strand
CGCGGGCACCCCTGCGGGGTGCACCCACTCACCATACCGCGGCGCCCGCCGGTGGCGCTGCGCTACCCGCCGGCAACTGGCGGGCAAGCCGCCGGCTTGCGAATCGACGGTGCGAAGATCGCGGCGCGAGGCGTTGCCGCCGATGCGTCGGCACACCCAGGTCGCTAAACTCCAATGGCAGGCAAGAATGCCTGCCTCGCGTCGCCTTCCTCGCGATTCGATCCGATCATGGCGCCTCGGCCCACCGTCCACGTCCCGGTCCTTCCGCAAGAGGTCGTGCACTGGCTCGACCCCCGGCCGGGCCAGGTGCTGGTGGACGGCACGCTCGGCGGCGGGGGGCACACGCGACTGCTGGCCGAGGCCGTCGGGCTCCAGGGCCGCATCATCGCGCTGGACCGCGACCCGGCCGCTTTGGCCGCGGCTGAGGAATCCCTGGCCGGCCTGAGCGTCACGCTCGTGGACTCGAACTTCTGCGAGCTACCCGAGGTGCTGGCCCAGCTCGAAGTGCCGGCCGTCGATGGCGTGCTTCTGGACTTGGGCCTGTCGAGCGATCAACTGGCCGACGCCGACCGCGGCTTCAGCTTCGCGGCCGACGGGCCGCTCGACCTGCGATTCAACCCGCGCGAGGGCGAGCCCGCCTGGCGGCTGGTCAACAAGCTCCGTGAGCCGAACCTGGCCGACCTGATCTTCGCGTACGGCGAGGACCGCTACAGCCGCCGCATCGCTCGGGCCATCGTCGCCGAGCGGCACCAGCGGCCGATCATGACCGCCGCCCACCTGGCCGAGATCGTGCGGCGGGCCGTGCCCGGCTCCCCGCGCACCCGCGGCGAGCGCATCGACCCGGCCACGCGCACCTTCCAGGCGCTGCGGATCGTCGTGAACGAAGAGCTGAAGTCGCTGGAGATCGCCCTGCGGCGGCTGCCCGATTGCCTCCGCCCCGGCGGCCGGCTGGCGATCATCAGCTTTCACTCGCTGGAAGACCGCCGCGTGAAAGAGGCCTTCCGGCACGACGACCGGCTGGAGGCGCTCACGCGCCGGCCGGTGGAAGCCGGGCCGGAGGAAGCGGCGCGCAATCCCCGCGCCCGCAGTGCCAAGCTGCGCGTGGCAAAGACGCGAGGGGCGGAGCAAGCGCCTTAGCGAGCGCTGTGTGCCGAAGTCTTCCGCTGGTGTCGCTCGGCGCGCCGTTCTGTCGCCCAAGTCTTCCGTTTATGTCAGCCCCGGGAGCCTCGCCGCGGACCGCCCCGTGTGTGCAAACGCTTGTCACAGCAAGCGTTCTGCGGTTTCGAGCCGGGAAGTCGAGCGCGCCGCAGGCCATCGCACGCGCTGCCTATCGAAATGGGCGGAAAACACGATTCGCGTCATGTCACGGCGCGGGAGTAGACTGACTCTTGCCGTCGAGGGTAGGGCGCTGATTCTGCGCCGACATGTGCTATGGGCACTGTAAGACGCGGTCAAGATCGGCGTGAACATCGTGCTGCACTCGATGTCGCCGTAGTCATACACCTCGGAGCAGCGTAGCCCAGGCTCGGCGATGTTGGATGTCGGAGAACTCGTCCAACTGGTGCCCTACCTGCTCGAGGAAGCGGCGTCGGCCGGCCTCACCGATAAGGGCAAGTACGACTCGGGCCAAGGGCTGAAACTCCGTAATGTAAACGTTCTGTCCACTCACGAACTCGCGGTCGATGATTTCCTTAATCGCCGCTTCATCCGGCGCCGCAATTCCTTTCGCGGCGACGAAGAACGCTTCTGCGACTTGGTGCTTCCGAAGCCCGGGGATCTTGTCCTGAAGTTGGGTGATGGAAAGCTCGCGATCCTTCGCCTCGACAACGAAGACAATGTCGCCCGCGTCGGTTACGCATTCGATGTCCGCGATCCTCCCGGAAGCTGTGTCGGCCGAGTTGACGCGTTCCCGGCGGACGCTGGTAAAGATACCAAACTGCCGTCCCAGCGTGAGAAACAGCGCGGTCGTCACAGCTTGGAAGCGATCCCCACCGGATCGTTCCACGAAAAAAGCATCGAGCAATTCGAGCGCTCTCGCGAGGCTAATCCGCCGAGGAACGGGATAGACGACGTGAACCCCACCGAGCCGGGCGTGAATCTCCGTAAGAACTTGACGAAGCACACGATTCGTGAAGTCCGTATCGTCCCGTTCTTGGACGATCTGCAAGACTCGGCTGAGGTCGTCCCAACCTGACTTGTTCTTCTTTGAGCGGCGATAAGCGTCCGTGACTTCCGGCTCTCTCAGAGGCTTGCTGACGTACGGCTCCTCCGAGCCGCCGAGCACATTGTGATTCGCGCGGTCGAACGGAACGATGACTTCGTGGGCAAAACTGCGGGCGTCGAATGCCCCCACACCTCCGCGAGAAACCTGTATGCATCGGCTGTCGAGCGAGGGATCGACGAGCTTCGCGAGCACTTGTGCGGGGAGCACGTATCGGTAGGTCTTCGTGGGCGAATTCACCGAGCGCCGAATCGCTGCGACGAGTTCCTCATCCCCCAGGACGTCCCGCATCTGCCCCGATTCGGCTAGCGCTGCGACTTCGGACCAGCATTGAGCGAGGGCCTCGCGTCCCGCGTTCACAAGATTCTGGTCCGACATGACGTCTCTACTGCGTCAGAAATTCATCCACAGCGCTTCCGTCCTCGGCTTCTTGACGGAATGACACTTCTTGCTCGGCGCGTCCGCTCTTCGCCAGCCGCGGTACAAGGCGTCCATAGTGTCGCAACGATACCCCGACACGGCAACCTTCGCCTGGGCTTTAGACAGCGTTCTCGCCAAGCGTTCGTGGTCGCGGTTCGTCATTTCAAAGCCATATGCTTTTGCATCGCCACGCGACTCGTGCGGATACGGTGGGTCGCAGTAAAAAAGCGTGCCGCTGTCGTCGTAGAGCTGGATGACTTCGAGCGCCGGCCGGTTCTCAATCTGCACGCGCAAGAGCCGCTCGGCGATCTCTGGAAGCATTCTGACACTGCCGAGCCAGCGGGAGACGACGCCGGACATCCCGGATCGGGTGGTGTTCTTGCAATTGGCCCAGCGACCCAGCGATGCCGTTTGCGCCAGCCCCGTTCGAACCTGCCGCGCACGCACAAAGAACCGTCGCGCGCGTTCGACTGCCGAATCCAAATCGCTCGGTGGCTGCACTGCCCGGTAAAACTCCTCGCGCGAGAATGGAGTCAGCCCGATCGCCTCGATCAGCGATTCCTTCTGATCGCGCAGCACGCGGAAGAAGCTGACTACCTCGCCGTCGATGTCATTGTAGGTCTCGACCGGCGACGGCGGCCGGTTCAAGAGCACTGCCCCGGAGCCGGCGAACGGCTCGCAGTAGTGGTGGCACTCAGGAAGCAAGGGCAGCAGCCATCCTAGATGGCTGAACTTCCCTCCGTACCAACCGAAGGCGATGCGGTTTCGGCCAGAGCGTGCCGCATCCTCCATTCCCGGCAGAGCGCGATGGCTGCCATTGACATAGACCGCAGACGGCTGACGTGACATGGATTCTCCCTCCGATGGATTACGACCGCCATCATACATTTGTACACGCCGCTTGCAACTAGCACACCAGAGGAGCGGCGGCTCTTGAGGCAGCAAAAGAAACGGGGCACAATCCGCCTCGCGGTTGTGCCCCGTTGTAGTGTCGGGAGCCTTGTCGGCCTACCGCGACCCCACCAACTGCCCCTTCTTCTCCGCCACGATCTCTTCCTGGATCGAGGTCGGCACGCGCTTGTAGCGGGCCAGCTCCATGGTGAAGGTGCCTTGGCCCTGCGTTTGGCTGCGCAGGTCGGTGGCGTAGCCGAAGGTTTCGGCCAGCGGCACTTCGGCGGTGATGGTGGCGATGCCGTCGCGGTTTTCGCTGCCGACCACCAGGCCGCGGCGGGAGACCAGGTTGCCGGTCACCGTGCCCTGGAACTGCTCGGGGCACTCGACTTCGATCTTCATGATCGGTTCCAGCAGCACCGGCTTGGTCTTGGGGAAATACTCGCGGAAGCAGTCCTTGCCGCAGATGGTAAAGGCCATGTCCGATGAATCGACGTCGTGGTACGAGCCGTCGGTCAGCGTGATCTTGAGGTTCTGCACGGGATAGCCGGCCAGCGGGCCCTTGGCGAGGACTTCGCGGAAGCCCTTCTCGACCGAGGGGATGTACTCCCGCGGAATACGGCCTTGGATGACCTCGTCCTCGAAGACGAACGACTCTTCGGCGTCGGCCGGCAGCGGCTCCATGCGGCCGACGATGTGGGCATACTGGCCCGAGCCGCCGGTCTGCTTCTTGTGCTTGTAGTCGAAATCGACGCCCTGCGTGGCCGTCTCGCGGTAGCTGACTTTGGGCGGGCCGACTTCCAGCTCGACGCCGTATTCGCGGCGGATGCGCTCGACGTAAATCTCCAGGTGCAGCTCGCCCATGCCGGCGATCAGGATCTCGCCGCTCTCCGGGTCGGTCATCACGTGGAACGTCGGGTCTTCCTTGCGGAAGCGGGCCAGGGCCTTGCCGAGCTTGTCGCCGCCGTCGCGGGCCAGCGGGCTCACGGCCACCTTGATGACCGGGGCCGGCACGAACATGCTCTCCAGCGTGCAGTACTTCGGCTCGGAGGCGTACGTGTCGCCGCTGGCGCAGTCCACGCCCGTGATGGCCACGATGTCGCCGGCCGAGGCCGAGGGGATTTCCTCCCGCTCGTCGGCGTGCATCCGCACGATGCGGCTGAAGCGATCCTTGCGGCCGGT
>JBGQHD010000495.1:0-4719 GCA_041497795.1 Planctomycetia bacterium | reverse complement strand
CGGAAGAAACGGCCCGGGCGTCTCTGTCGGCCGTCGACCTATGGCAGACCATCGAGCAGAGAACAGCCGAGATTCGTCAGGAAATGACCAACCGCTACAACGTCGAGTTCTGACGTGTAGATGGGTCGGTTGCCTCCGCTCGCCCGTCCACATGGAATTGTTTCGCGCGAAGCAACGCCCGTGGCACACATTGGCGGGCCGTGCACTGCGCTGTCAGTTCCGGTAGAAGTCGATCCAGTGCAGCGTGATCTCCGACGGATTCCCCTCGAAGAGCTTCGCAGGCAGCGGGACCTCGAAGCAGCGGGCCTTGCCGTCGCCGACGACACGAGCTTTGGTGTAATAGGGGCTGTCTTTGGATAGGTCCGTTTCCTTGCCGCCTTGGTGGAGGGCGACCCGCGGCGCGGCGCCTTCGGCGCTCGCCGACCAGGCGATCGTGATATCATCGCGGCCGGCCTTGAACGATTCCAAGCCGCGGAGGTGAAGCCGCACGAGCATGGTCTTCGGCCACTGGGCATCCAGCCGCTGAATGGTCGCCTGGTCGATGCCGAACTTGCTGACCACGTCGATGATGGTCGTGTCGCCCTCCGATTCAAAGCGGATGCGGCTGTCGGCGCGGCGGGGCGTGGCGCGGAAACTCTGCTTTTCGGATTTGTCCGTGGCGGCTTTGCCGGCCGCCGCGAGCCCCGTCACGGTCACGATCCAGCGCTCTTTGACCTCGACGCCCGCGCGTCGCTCCAGGCTGCCTTGCACCACGACCTGCTTGCCGTCGAGCTTCTCGGCGGCCCTTTGCAGCTCGGCGTTCTTGTCGAAGCTCAGCTCCCAGGTGATCTTCTTGGCGGTGATCGTCACGCCGGTGGTCTCGCCCCCCACGGCGACCACGCCGGTCCGCAAGACACCCCGGACCGTCACGGCGATGGAGTCGTCCATCTCGGCCTTCTTCCCGTCAGGCTCCTTTTCAGCGGCCATGCTTGCCGCCCCCAGCAGAATTCCGATGACGAACGTGCCGCGAGTTTTCATGGGAATGATCTCCGAGGCAGATTGTCCCACGGCCGCGCCCGGCCGGCAAGCATGAGGAAAGTCACAAGGTGAAGGGGTGACAAAGTGCAGGGATGACACGGTGAAAGTACCAGTTGGAGCAGGCCGTGCAGGCTACGGGCTTCAGGCTACGGGAAGAACGTTCCCGCGGCCGGAGCTTGAAGCCCGCAGCCCTGCTACATCATCCCCTTGAGCATCCCCAGGCAGGCGTCGATCTGTTCGTCGGTGCCGACGGAGATCCGCAGCCCATCGGGCCAGCCGGCGTAGTTCATATAGCGCACCAGCACCTGGGCCTGTTTGAGCCGTTCATAGAGCGGCTTCACGGGCGCCTTGGGGTGCGGGCACCAGACGAAGTTCGACTGCGACGGCACCGGCTCGAAGCCCAGCGCTCGCGCGCCCGCGGTGAGCCGCTGCCGGGTGGCGATGATCTTGGCCCGCGTTTCGGCCAGCCAGGCCTGGTCGTCGATGGCGGCGGTGGCGGCGGCGATCGACAGGGCGTCGCAGTTGTACGAGTCCTTGACTTTCTCCAGCTCGCGGATGATGTGCGGCTGGGCCACCAGGAAGCCGAACCGCAGCCCGGCCAGCGCATACGACTTGCTCAGCGAGCGCGAGACCATGATCTTGTCGCTGCAGCGCACCAGGTCCAGGCAGTTCGTGTCGGCGAAATCGACGTAGGCCTCGTCGATCAGCAGCGGGCACGGCAGCCGCTCGGCGAACTGGGCGATGATTTCGGCCGGCAGCATCGTGCCCGACGGGCTGTTGGGGTTGGGCAGGAACACCAGCCGCAGGCCGTCGGCCGGCTCGGCGAAGCGGGCCGACATCGACCAGTCGCGTTCGAAGTGCACTTCTTCGCTCGCGGCCCCCTGAATCTGGGCCAGCGTCTTGTAGAGGATGTAGCTGGGGTACGGCAGGCGCAGCCGCTGCCCTTGGCCGACGAAGGCCCGCGTGACGATGGTCAGCAGCTCGTCGCTGCCGTTGCCGCAGAGAATCCAGTCGGGCGGAAAGCCGAGCACTTCGCCGGCCCGCGTGCGGAAGGCCGTGGCCATCGGGTCGGGATACTTGCCCAGCCCGCCGCGTAGCGTGGCTTCGATCGCCCGCGCCACCGCCGGCGAGGCGAGGTACGGGTTCTCGTTGGTATTGAGCTTGATGAATTTGCCCCCCTGGGGCTGCTCGCCCGGCACGTAGCCGGACATGGCGGCGATCTCAGGGCGGACGTAGGTGTTCGTCATGCCGTGCAGCGTGGGTGCGGAGGTTGCGGCGCTGGCTTCAAGGGGGCGTCGGTCTTGGCTGCTTGCCGGACTGCTTGGCACGGAGTTGGCGCCTCTCCGCCAGTGCGATGAACAAGCCGGCCGCCTTGTTCTGTTCCTCGGCGGTGGTCCCTTCTTGCAGCTTGGCGAGCAGGTTCATGAAGATCGGCGCCCCGGCGGCTTTCGCTTGGCCATCGAGCTTGATGGGGGGCCGTGCCTTCGCCCCGAGCGTTGTCTGGCGGCCGGCCGATCGTGCCATCGCCTCCAGCGCGTCGATCGGCGCCAGGAGATCGTCCAGAAACGCGCCGCGCTGCGCCGGTCTCAGTGCGGCGTACTGGTCTGCCTTGGCCAAGAACCAGACACGCAGCAGGGCCGCCAGGTTCTCTTGCAGCCGGCGGAGTTGCTCGGGCGTCGGCTCCTGATCCAGCGGCGGCCGCCAATCGTGCCGCGTGCGGAGGAGCTGCTCGAGCTGCGTGGCGACGGCGAGCTGGTACTCGCGCGGCGCCCGGGACAAGTCCTGCGAAACGAGCATGCGCAGCTCTTGATCGCTCGTGGGCGCGGCCGCCGGACCAGGAGCGGCCACGATCGCAGGCGGTGCGAGGAACTCCTCCGGGGGCGACGCCGAAACGCCCTGCCGGAATACGGTCACCGCCGTCGCCAGCAACACGATCAGGCAGACCGCAAAAGCGCCGGCCGTTACAATCAGACGCAGGCGACGGAGCATGGCGACAGGCTTTGGAGTAGGTCCCGCGTGCCGAGCGGGACAATGCGGTTGGCGACCCGCAAACGGTTGTGCCGCCCGGCAAACGGCGCCTACATTGTGCCGCTCGGCAAGCGGCACCTACTTGTACCCTGCGGCCGCTCTCTTGAGCAACCCGGCATGACCAGCCCGCCCGACCCTTGGAACACCCCGCAGCCCGAGGACCGGCAGTTCTCGCTGCTGGGCCTCTTCGGGCTGGTGGGCGTGGTCTGCATCGCGCTGGCGCCGGCGCGGTACGTTCCGCCGACGGTGTTCGCCGGAATCGTGGGCGGGGTGGCCGTGCTGATGATGGCCGTGGTCTCGCGGCGGCGGCTCTCGGGGGCCATCGTTTACCTGGCCTGGTGGTGCATCCTGGTGCTCTACGTCCTGGCCGCCGTCATCGCCGCGTGGGAGATGCCGGCGGAGCCCCAGTAAGGCGGACACTCTTGTCCGCCGTACGCGGCCTGGTTGTGTGGGGCGACGGCGGACAAGAGTGTCCGCCTGGTCCTACGCGGATGAGAAGCCGCAGCCGCGGTGGAACGTCGAGCGAGCCCACGACGGCTGGATTCAAGCCATTCTTCGAGACCACCCAGATGCCCAACTGCCACTCGCTGGCACTGCATGCCGATGGCCGACGGCTGGCTGTCGCGGCCACCTCGGCCAACAGCAACGGCAACGGCCGCCTGCTGCGCAATGGCGACAATCCGGGCAACTCGTCTCCCATCCACGTGTTCCGCCTGGGGCAGACGATAGGCGAGCGGGGGGCGTAAGCCCCCTGATGCGCGCGTTGCACCTATCTCGATGCTATCGCGCCTCCGGTCTTGCCGTTGACGGCACTGCGAGGGTTCTCTAGAGTCCGCCGCCGCCCTCTTCGGCTGCGCACCTTGTTCCTCCCTGGGTGGTGGCAAATTCTCGGAGCGCGCTTCCATGTCGATCGTGCAAACCCGCCCCGGCGGCACGCGACGGCGCTCCCCACTCGCGGCCGATGCGGCGAAGCGTTGCGACCTGTGCGACGGCACGCGGTTCGACCTGATCGGCCAGCGCGACCGGCGCGGCGAAGTCCTGCACACGGCGATCTGCTTGCGGTGCGGATTGGTGTGCCACATGACCGTGCCCAGCGATGCGGAGCTGGCCGAGTTCTACCGCCGCGATTACCGCCGCGAGTATCACGGCGAGACCATCCCCTCGCCGCGGCGCGTGATGCGGGCCTGGAAGAACGCTGAGCGAATCCATCGCCAGTTGGCGCCGCACGTCGGGCCGGCGGACACCGTGTTCGAGGTCGGCGCCGGCATCGGCTGCAACGTCAAGGTCTTCGAGCTGCACGGCCACGACGCCAGCGGCCTCGAGCCGAACCTCGGTTTTCAGGCGTTCTCCGCGGAGCGATTGCAAGCCCGCGTGGAATGCGGCGACCTGTTCGACCTGGCCGCCGGCAAGCAATACGACCTCGTGCTCCTGGTGCACGTGATCGAGCACTTTCGTTCGCCACGGCAGGCATTGGAGCGGATTCACGGGCTGCTTCGGCCCCATGGGCAGCTTTACGTGGAATGTCCGAACCTGACCGCCCCCTTCGCCCGGCCGGGCCGGATGTTCCACTTCGCCCACGTGCACAACTTCACGCCGGCCAGCCTGCGGATGATGGCCTGGCGCTGCGGCTACCAAGTTCAGCAGGTTTTCTCGGACGAGGACGACCCCAACCTG
>JBGQHD010000494.1:0-4724 GCA_041497795.1 Planctomycetia bacterium | reverse complement strand
CTAGGGAAACTCACCGGCCAAGCCACCGCTTCAATTCACCCAAGGGAAACCTATCGGAGTGATCGGCTGACCTGACGGACTCCTGAAAAAAACCAACGACCTCAAAAACCGCCTAACTCCAACGATCACTTCCGAAGCGGATTCGTTCACAGCCTCGGAGTGACCGGACCACGCTCATCTCGCGGAGCGAGATGGCTGCTTTCCAGGGGGTTTAGAACCTTCTCGCTACCAGGTAAACTAACGGCTGCCGCCAACCTTTGCCTTCTCACCTTCGCAGGTCCCACCGCTATGCGACCGTCTGCAATCGTCGGAACCACGGCGCTCTGTACGCTGGCACTGGCCAGCGGTGTTGCCGCTCAGACGCCTGTCGATTTCCAGCGTGAGATCCGGCCCATCCTGGCCGACAACTGCTTCAAGTGCCACGGCCCCGACGAGGCCAATCGCAAGGGGAACTTGCGGCTGGACACCAAGCAGGGGGCCTTCGCCGTTCTCGATGACGGGCAGGCCGCGTTTGTCGCCCGGCAGCCGGAGAAGAGCGAGGCCCTGCGGCGCATCGCCTCGACCGACCCCGAAGTGCACATGCCGCCGCCCGACTCGGGCAAGAAGCTGACCGCGAAGCAAATCGAGCTGCTGCGCCGCTGGGTCGAACAAGGAGCGAAGTGGGGGCTGCACTGGGCATTCGAGGCGCCGCGCCGTCCGCCCTTGCCCAAGTTAGAAGATGCCCGGCTTCTCCAAGAAGCCGGGCATCTGGCGTGGCCGCTTAACGCCATCGATGCGTTTGTGCTGGCCCGGCTGAAGCAGGAGAAGCTCGCGCCCTCGCCCGAGGCCGACCGCGTCACGCTGCTGCGGCGGGTGAGTCTCGACCTGCGCGGCGTGCCGCCGTCGCCCGAAGAGATCGATACGTTCCTCGCCGACAAGCGGCCCGCCGCCTACGAGCGGTTGGTTGAGCGGCTGTTGGCCTCGCCGCAGTATGGCGAGCGCTGGGGCCGCCATTGGCTCGACGCGGCCCGCTACGCCGACTCCGACGGCTATGAAAAGGACAAGCCGCGGTTCGTGTGGATGTATCGCGACTGGGTCGTGGACGCGCTGAACCGCGACCTGCCCTACGACCAGTTCATCATCCAGCAGATCGCCGGCGACCTGCTGCCGGACACGGGCGACGCGGTCGCGACGCAGGCGCAGCGCGTGGCCACGGGGTTCCTTCGCAACTCGATGATCAACGAAGAAGGGGGCATCGATCCCGAGCAGTTCCGCATGGAGGCCATGTACGATCGCATGGACGCCGTCGGCAAGGCGGTGCTCGGCGTCACCATCCAGTGCGCTCAGTGCCACAACCACAAGTACGACCCGCTGACGCAGGAAGACTACTACCGCATGTTCGCCTTCCTCAACGACTGCCACGAGGCAAACGTCGCGGCCTACACGGCCGACGAGCAGATGCGGCGGGCCGACGTCTTCCGCCGTATCCATGAGATCGAGGCCGAGCTGCAGCGGCAGATGCCCGACTGGCCGGAGCGCATGGCCCGCTGGGAAGCCGAAGCGACACGCAGCCAGCCGCAATGGACCGTGCTGCAGACGACCGAGGACGACCCCTCCGGCGGACAGAAGATGTACCGCATGCAGGACGGCTCGTACCTGTGCCAGGGCTACGCGCCCACCAAGCACACGGTCACGGTGACCGTCAGCACCAAGCAGCCGAGGATCACGGCCTTTCGGCTGGAGCAGCTCAACGACCCGAACCTGCCGCTGGGCGGGCCGGGGCGGTCGATCAAGGGGACGGCGGCCCTCACCGAGTTCAAGGTCGTCGTGCGGCCGCTGGACAGGGAGGGCAAGCCCCACGGCCAGGCTCAGACCGTGAAGTTCGTCAAGGCCGTCGCCGACGCCAACCCGTCTGAAAAGCCGCTGGAAGTGATCTTCGACGATCGCAGCAACAAGCAGCGCATCACCGGGCCGGTCGATTTCGCCATCGACGGCAAGGACGAAACGGCCTGGTGCACCGACATCGGACCGGGGCGGCGCAATCAGCCGTGTCAGGCGGTATTCGTGCCGGAGAAGCCGCTCGAGATGGCCGAGGGCTGCGAAATCCAGTTCCACCTCGTGCAGAACCACGGCGGCTGGAACAGCGACGATAATCAGAACCACAACCTGGGACGGTTTCGGCTGTCGATTGCTTCAGACGCTGAAGCGGCAGCAAAACTAGTCTCCGGGAACTTCGTGCCGGCCAGGTTGCGCGAGATTCTCGCCATTCCGCGTGTGCAGCGTCGTGCGGCCCAGGTGGCGGCCATCTTCAGCCACTGGCGCACCCTGATTCCTGAGTGGCAGGGCGCCAATGCAAAAATCGAAGAACTGTGGCGGCAGCACCCCGAAGGCGCATCACAACTGGCGCTGGCGGCGCGCGAAGAGCCGCGGACGACGAGCGTGCTTGCGCGCGGCGATTTTCTCAAGCCACTGCGGCCTGTCAGTGCCGGCGTGCCGGCGTTCTTGCACTCGCTGACCGCAGGGGACCAATCTCTCGGACGGATTGACAATCCGTCCTACAAGAACGCGCCGAACCGCCTGACCTTCGCCCGCTGGCTGGTCGATCGCAACTCGCCGACCACGGCCCGCTCGATCGTCAACCGGGTCTGGCAGACTTACTTCGGCATCGGCCTGGTGAGCACGAGTGAAGACCTCGGCTCGCAGTGCGAGCCGCCGTCGCATCCCGAGCTGCTCGATTGGCTGGCGGTGGAATTCATGGAACCTGAAGTAGGTGCCGCGAGCCGAGCGGCACCGGACTTACCACGTATGCCTGCGCCTCGGGTCCCGCTCGGCTCGCGGGACCTACCCTACGCGGGGATCGGGCCGAAGGGCTGGAGCCTGAAGCACCTCCATCGGCTGATCGTCACCTCCTCCACCTACCGGCAGTCGTCGCACGTCACACCGGAGCTACTGCGGCGCGATCCGTACAACCGGCTGCTGGCCCGCGGCCCGCGCTTCCGCGTCGAGGGCGAAGCGGTGCGCGACATCGCGCTGGCGGCCAGCGGGCTGCTCGACCATCGCATCGGCGGGCCGAGCGTGTTTCCGCCGGCGCCCGATTTCCTCTTCCTCCCCCCGGCCAGTTACGGGCCGAAAGTGTGGAAGGAGTCGCAAGGCGCCGACCGCTACCGCCGGGCGCTCTACACGTTCCGCTTCCGCTCGGTGCCTTACCCCGCGCTGCAAAACTTCGATGCCCCCAACGGCGACTTCGCCTGCGTCCGCCGCACGCGCTCCAACACGCCGCTGGCGGCGCTGACGTCGCTCAACGAGCCGCTGTTCGTGGAATGTGCCCAGGCCCTGGCGTTGAAGACCTTGCGCGAAGGCGGTAGGACTGACGCTGAGCGATTGAGCTACGCCTTCCGGCGCTGCGTTTCGCGCGGGCCGACGGGTGAGGAGCAGTCGGAGCTGCTGGGCTTCTTGCGTCGCCAGGTGCTGCGGTTCAGCGAGCCTGGCACCAAGCCGTGGGAAGTGGCCGCCGCTGATCCCAGCAACCCGCCGGCGCTGCCGCCGGGTGCGACTGCGGCGCAACTTGCCGCCTGGACGGCGATGTCGCGCGTGCTATTGAATCTCGATGAGACTGTATCGAAGGAATAATTGATGAACTGCCAAGACTATCTCTATCGAGGCGCGGATGCGCGGGAAGTGTCCCGCCGCTGGTTCTTCCAGCAGTGCGGCGTCGGCCTGGGCGCCATGGCCCTGGGCCAACTGCTCGGCGAGGGCAACCCCGCCGCCGCGGCTGGCAACGCCCTGGCACCCCGACAGCCGCATTACACGGCCAAGGCCAAGCGGGTGATCTTCCTCTTCATGGCCGGCGCGCCGAGCCATCTGGAGCTGTTCGATAACAAGCCGATGCTGGCCAAGTACGACGGCCAGTTGCCGCCGCCGGAGCTGATCAAGGGCTACCGGGCCGCCTTCATCAGCCCCAGCAGCAAGTTCCTGGGGCCGAAGTTCAAGTTCGCCCGGCATGGGCAGTGCGGGGCCGAGCTGACGGATTTGCTGCCGCACCTGGCGACCGTGGTGGACGACGTGGCCATCGTCAAGTCGATGGCCACCGACGCCTTCAATCATGCCCCCGCGCAAATCCTCATGAACACCGGCAGCTCGCAGTTCGGCCGGCCGAGCATGGGGGCCTGGGTCTGCTACGGGCTGGGGAGCGAGTCGCAGGACTTGCCCGGCTTCGTGGTGTTCTCGTCCGGCAAGAAAGGCCCCAGCGGCGGCAACTCGAACTGGGGCTGCGGCTTTCTGCCAACGGTCTATCAGGGTGTGCAGTTCCGCACCAGCGGCGAGCCGGTGCTCTATCTGAGCAATCCGCGGGGCGTCGATGAGCGGCTGCAGCGGGAATCGCTCGACACGCTGCGGCGGCTGAACCAGATGCGGCTCGACGTGGTCGGCGACCCGGAGATCGCCACGCGGATCAGCAGCTTCGAGATGGCCTTCCGGATGCAGAGTAGCGCGCCGGAGCTGATGGACCTGGCGCGCGAGCCCAAGCACGTGCTGGACTTGTACGGCGCCGTGCCGGGCAAGCCGTCGTTTGCCAACAATTGCCTGTTGGCCCGGCGGCTAGTCGAGCGCGGCGTGCGGTTCGTGCAACTTTTCCACGAAGCCTGGGACCAGCACGGCAACCTGGTCCACGACCTTAAGGAAAACTGCAAGGACACCGACCAGGCCTGCACGGCACTGATCAAAGACCTCAAACAGCGCGGCATGCT
>JBGQHD010000493.1:0-4740 GCA_041497795.1 Planctomycetia bacterium | reverse complement strand
GGTACCGCTCGGTCGGAGCGACCGTCGGCACGAGCCGTGGCAGCGGCTTCAGCCGGCGGGGCTCGGCCGCGTCCTTTTCCGCCCGCAGCTTGTGGTCGTACTCGGCCTTCTTGGCGAGGTTCAACAGGCAGAGCTTGGCGGCCGTGATCTCGTTGAGCAACCGCTGGGAGACCTCGCCGTGCGGCCCGCTTTGAAACATCCGCACGTGGGCCATCCGCTGGTCGGCCGCGTTTTCGATGACATCCAGGTTGCTCTCGAACTCCTCCAGGGCCAACAACCGATAGTGGTTGGGCGGCTGATGCTTGGGCGGGATGCCCAGCCACTGGTAATAGGGGTCGAATCCGTCAGACACGAGGAGAACACCGCGAGCGAGAGGAACGGGAGTCCGCGACTCCGAGCCGAGTGCAAACGCGACACCTGAGCCGGTGCCCGCAAGGCCCGCCTGCGAGAAAACCGGGCTTCGGGCCGCAGCTTATGTCATCCTTCGCCGACACCGCTCACGGGTCACTCACAAAGGCGCGGAATTCCCGTCGTGGCAACCGCCGACCCCCGCCCGGTCGGCGCGGTCAAAGTCTGCCGCCAACTACGACAATCGGCGCGATAAGCGCACGGACGGAGATCCAGAGCGAGATGAGATACGTCGTGGTGAATACCAGCCACCAGAACCCCGCGCGAGCCCACAGTGGGACGGGGTCAATCGTCTGCTCTGGAAGAGCGGCATAGATCGCGACCGTTGCTGCGCCTAACGACGTGGCGAGCGCGATGAAATTGGCAAAGGCAAGCGAGGCAAATCTCATCGGCGTCTTTCTCCATCACGACGGCGACGGGTCAGGGCGCGCCGGATTCGCTGCGGGGGCATCACGACGCGGTTCACCTGGCTCCGCATGCGTGAGCAGAAGCTGAAGTAGCGCTGACGGAATGAACTCCTCCAAATCGACGATCGACGACTTGACGCGGACTTCGCATTCGCGGCACAGGTAGTAGCACCCCGACCCGGCGGATCGCACCCACGCATCCGAATCAAGCTCGCCGCCCAGCGCCTTCCTGATCGTGGCCCGCAAGCGACTGATCTGCATCTCTGTCGCATGCCGCTGGGGCCTCGGGACGTTGAGCATCATTCCCTTCTTGGCGTGCGCAGCCAGCCGCAGCGCAACCAGCCACGGCTTGTGCGACACGCGAACGTCGTGGGCTATCCCGCGATGAACGATGCCGATGGCAAATTTTCCCTTCAGCGGCCGGCGGCCATCGATGACCACCGCAATCGCCCAATCAGCACGGCAGGTATTCATCCCTCTTCCCTCCCTTGCCTCCCTGAGTCGCCGTGATATCTTGGATGTTTGAGGGCGGCTTGCTTGAGAAAAAGAACCATTTCAAACGGCTTGGCATAGCAATAGCAATCGTGAGACGGCGCGAAAAAAGGCCTTTTCACGCAGCGGCAGGTGGGGCATCCAATCACGTAGGACAGAACACACCGTTTGGCGGCACGCCACGATGGACGCGCGAGAAGAGAGAACCGGTGGCGTTAGGCCCCAGACGTATTCGACGAGGGCCACATGACCGAAGGTGGCGTTGGTGCCGTTCACGCGCGGTTGGTAGACGACGATCGCACTCGCAACCGGCGTTTCGAATTGGCCGTGGCCCTTCGACGCGAGGTATCCGTTTGCCCGCTGAAAGGCGTTCGGATACCGTGTGAGGGAGCACTTGGCAGCGACGTACTGGGTGCATTGCCCGGCAGGGGCTCGTGCCTGGGCCGAGCCGGCCAGGCCGAAGAAGGACGAGGGCGAGCGGCAGCACGCCCGACTTGCAGTACCGAGTCATGATGACTCCTCCGTATGTCTGTTGCCGCCGCCTGGACCACCCGGCCCGAATCAGCGGAAGCGATAGGGAAAGGTTACGCCTGATCTTGGCGTGAATCAGTCGCAGATATGGTCCGAGATAACAGGTCGTGGCGCATGGGCGCGAAACACAATCGAGGCCGACAAGCAAATCGAGGAAAACTCGACGCGGCCCTCCTTCGTCGCTTTGGCACTGCGTCGCACTACTACGCCGCGGATTGGATTCTGAATCACCGCTGGATCACGCGTCCGAACGGGTACCGTTGCAACGGCGTGAGCTTGCCAAGCGGCGAGAAAAGAGAGCTACCAGAACGAAGCACGCTCATGCGTTTCTTCGCAGGTCACCGTTCGGATTACTGGGAGGAAATATGCGCCGCGCTCGATGTGACTTTTTCTGAGATTGCTGCTGTTACCGCAATCGACGGAAAACTGGTTGATCAGGGAGTATGGTTATTCGAGTTGGCCCACGCCAGGCGCACCGACGAGTTGCTCGAGCTGCTGCTGGGGCAGAGTCGAACCTATCGTACAGCCTCCGCGGCTCGGCTCGCTGTCAGCTCCGCTAATGACAGAGCTCGGTTCATAAGGCTTGGTTTGCCAATCGTCCTCGACGTATGCAACGCGAACTGCGACGCGGCAGCGATAATCGCACTCGTGATGAATGGCAGTGGTTCGTCGCTCCCTGCCGCGTGGTCGCTCCCCCGTTCCGCTGTAAGGGCAATCGAGCCCCTATGCAATCGCATATTGCGCCGCGATGAGATAGCCGCCATTCCGTTGCTCGATCCACTTGCCCTGACGCTTGGGAAACAAGGACGAGAGGCCGTCTACAAGCGGTACCTGCGAAGATTGATCGAAGACGGAGACTGGCAACGAGCAGCCGCCCGATTGCACCTGGGATACTACGAATCTGTTACGGAGAATCTACTAGCAATTCACCGGCATCTAGAGGACCAGTTTCGTGGCGGGTTAGTTCGTGGACATGATGCGCCATCCCTTGTGGAATTGACCTGCATGCAGAATGCAGAATTGCAAGGACCCGGAGTCCGGATCGCGCTTTCGACGATGTTAAGCAAGACTGTGTGTACGCTAAACGAGCTCCAAGAGGAACGCTTGGCACAGAGGCTACAGGGTTCCCTGAGGACTGGTTGAACCAAGACCCGGCGGCCCAGCACTGTTCAGCCCCAGCGGAGCTGCCGCAAGGCGCCGCCTCACCAGCGGGAGTCACTGGTGCCGAGCAGCGCGCATCGCCACATGAGCCTCGCAACCCGGCGGCCTGGGTGGCACGCCCTGAACAGGATGTGAAGGGCGTGGGGAGCGCGAGTAATCGGCAACCTGCCCAGCATCTCGGCCCGTGGCGCGTTCCCACGCCCATCGCATCCATGCTCTGGGCGTGCCACCCTTGGTGTCACGCCAGCAGCTCAGTCAGCACATGCCCGTGCACGTTCGTCAGCCGGCGCTGGATGCCGTTGTGGTAGAACGTGAGCCGGGTGTGGTCGATGCCCAGCAGGTGCAGGATCGTGGCGTGGAAGTCGTGCACATCGACCGGCTTGTCGGCCACTTTCCAGCCGATGTCGTCGGACGAGCCGTAGGCAATGCCGTGCTTCAGGCCGGCGCCGGCGAGCCAGACGCTGAAGACGTCGGCGTTGTGGTCGCGGCCCGGGCCCGCCTTGTCGCCGGCGCTTTCGGCGTAGGGCGTGCGGCCGAACTCGGTGTTGAAGATCACCAGCGTGTCATCCAGCATGCCGCGCTGCCGCAGGTCGCGCAGCAGGGCGGCGACCGGCTGGTCGATCTTGCCCGACTCGCGGCGATGGTTGTCCGGCACGCTGCCGTGGGCGTCCCAGTGCACTTCGCTGCCGAAGGCCGCCCCGCTCCAGAGCTGCACGAAGCGGACGCCGCGCTCCACCAGCCGCCGGGCCATCAGGCAGGCCCGTGCGAAATCGCCGCAGTCTTTCCGCTCGACGCCGTACATCGCCCGCGTGGCGGCCGTCTCCTGAGCCAGGTTCGTGGCCTCGGGGATGGCGAGCTGCATTCGCGCGGCCAGCTCGTAGCTGCGCAGGCGGCTTTCCAGCTCGTCGTCCCCGCCGCGCTCGGCCAGGTGCCGGCGGTTGAGCTGGGCCACGGCGGCGAAGCGGGCCGCCTGCGTGGCGTCGTCGATGCTCGTGGCGGGCCGCAGATCGCGGACCGCCGGCCCCTGGCTGCTGAGCACGACTCCCTGGTGCCGCGCCGGCAGAAAGCCGCTCGACCAGTTGTTGGCCCGCCCCGTGGGCCACGAGCGGGTGTCGGGCAGCACGACGAACGTCGGCAGGTTATCGACCTCGCAGCCCAGGGCGTAGGAGACCCACGTGCCCGCGGCAGGGAAGCCCAGCGTGCGGAAGCCGCTGTTGGCCTCGTAGGTGGCCGGCGTGTGGTTGCCGGTGCCCGACCACATCGAGCGGATCACGGTCAGCTCGTCGGCCACTTCGGCCAGACGCGGAAACAGGTCGGAGACCCACAGCCCGCTTTGGCCGCGCTGCTTGAAGGCGAAGTGGGCCTTGTGCAACAGGCCGACGTGCCCCATGAACGCCACCGGCTTCTCTTTGCCCGGCACCGACTTGCCGTGCAACTTATCCAACTGCGGTTTGTAATCGAACGAATCGACCTGGCTCAGCCCACCTTGGAGGAAGATCTGGATCGCCCGCCGGGCCTTGGGCGGATGGTGCGGCGGCCGATCGGCCGCTTCGCCGGGAACGGGCGCGGCGGACGATTCCCGCGCGAGCAGCGACGCCAGGGCAATGCCGCCCAGGCCGGTGGAGAAGGTTTCGAGGAAGCGGCGGCGGGTGTCAGTCCACATACATGAACTCATTGGCGTTGAACAGCACCAGACAGAACTCCGCCAGTCCGTGGGCGGCGACGTACTTCGCGGCGAAGG
>JBGQHD010000492.1:0-4744 GCA_041497795.1 Planctomycetia bacterium | reverse complement strand
GTCGCGCCGCAAGAGCGCGGCCAGCCCCAGGTTGAGCCCCAGCAGCAGCAGCTCGACCACCGCCAGCCACAGCAGCGGATCGCGCAAGCGCCGGCTGCGGAGGCCGACGTAGAACGAGCCGAGCCCCAGCCCGAGCATGAACACCAGCACGACGACCATCGCACTGATCGCCTCGCAACCGGCCAGGTAGATATTCAGCGAGCGCTGCCAAACCGACTGGTTGACCAGCGCCGCGACGCCGGAAAAGAAGAGCGCCGTTGCCAGCACCAGCTCGCCACGACCCCAGCGGTGGCCGCCACGATGCGCCTGCGATGTAGGCTCCGCCATAGTGCCGCCTTGCTCGATCTCTCGTGGTGCCCCGTAGAGCAATCCCGTAGCTGAACTCGCCAGAGTTCAGCAATCCTCGAAATCCCCGAAGTCTGGCGACTTCAGCTACAGAAATGAGAGCCCTACGGCAGCGTCGTGCTGCCCATCAGGTAACGGTCGATCTCGCGGGCCGCCTCGCGCCCCTCGTTGATCGCCCAGACGACGAGCGATTGCCCGCGGCGGCAGTCGCCGGCGGCGAAGACCTGGGGGATGCTGGTGGCGTACTTGCCGTAGTCGGCCTTGAACGTCTTCCAGCCGTTGGGCATCTCGTTGACGGCCAGGCCGAGCTGCTCGCCGATCGTCAATTCCGGGCCGATGAAGCCCATCGCCAGCAGCACGAGATCGGCCTTGAACGTCTGCTCGCTGCCGGGCACTTCCTTCATGCCGAAGCGGCCGCTGGCGGGGTCTTTGGCCCACTCGACGCGGACCGCCTTGATGCCGGCCACGTTGCCGTGGCCGTCATCGATGAACTCTTTGCTGAGGATGCAGAACTCGCGCGGGTCGCGGCCAAAGCGAGCCTGGCTCTCGGCGTGGGAGTAATCGACGCGGAAGATTCGCGGCCACTGCGGCCAGGGATTGTCCGGGGCGCGGCCGGCCGGCGGCTGCGGCAGCAGCTCGAAATTCGTCATGCTCCGGCAGCCCTGCCGGAGCGACGTGCCGATGCAGTCGGCCCCCGTATCGCCGCCGCCGATGACGATCACGTCCTTGTCCTTGGCCGTGATATAAGTAGGGTGGGCTGTGCCCACCAATTCGTGCCTCAACTCCCCATTGAGGCTTCGCCCGTTATCGAGGTACGTCTTGTAAGCCCGCGTGAGAAAGTCCATCGCATAGTGCACGCCCCGCAACTGCCGCCCGGGGATCGGCAGGTCGCGTGGCCGCGTGGCCCCAGTGGCCAGCAGGACGGCGTGGTTCTTCTCCAGCAGCTCGGCCGGATCGACATAGTTCACCTGGCAGCCGCGCTCTTCCATGATCTGCGTCATGTGGCCGCGCTCGAAATCCTCGCGGCGGCCCACGTGTGCGCAGGTGACGAACTGCACCCCCTCGGCCCGCAGCAGGTTCACCCGCCGCTCGACGACCCGCTTGTCGAGCTTCATGTTCGGGATGCCGTACATCAGTAGGCCGCCGATGCGGTCGGCCCGCTCGTAGACGGTGACGCTGTGCCCGGCCTTGTTGAGCTGCGCCGCCGCGGCCAGCCCGGCCGGGCCGGAGCCGACCACCGCGGCCCGCTTGCCCGTCCGCTTCTCGGGGACCTGCGGCGTGATCCAGCCTTCGGCGAAGCCGCGATCGACGATCGCGTTCTCGATGTTCTTGATCGTCACCGGCGGATCGATGATGCCCAGCACGCAGGCCCCCTCGCACGGCGCGGGGCAGACCCGGCCCGTGAACTCCGGGAAATTGTTCGTCTTGTGCAGCCGGTCCAGCGCCTCGCGCCAGCGGCCGCGGTAGACCAGGTCGTTCCACTCGGGGATCAGGTTGTCGATCGGGCACCCGCTCTCCGACTGGCAAAACGGCACCCCGCAGTCCATGCACCGCGCGCCCTGAGTCTTCAAATGCTCCTCGGGCACGATGGTCAGGAACTCATCAAAGTTCTTGATCCGCTCCCCCGCATCCGCATAGGGGACGGTCTTGCGCGCGAACTCTTTGAAACCGGTGGGTTTACCCATGAAAACTTCCGCCTTCACTTAACTTCCTGGCCGCACCAATCCAGTGTCATTCCGTGGGGGTGAACCGAGACCAAATGTCGTGCGTAATGAATTTGTCTTCGTTCCCCTTATTCCCATTGTTCAGCAGGTCGACCAATCCATGAACAAAGCACTTCGACTCGTCGCAGGCACCCTTTCTGGCGCGATCATTCTTTCGCTCGTGGCCGGAGGTGTTGTAGCAGTAGTTCAGTGGCGAGCGGCCGAGAGAACGCATTCACACAACTGACTGCGGCAACTGCGCCTTGCACTCCCTGAGTCTCAGGAACCGGAGCCGCTTGCTCATGCGGCGGAAGAGCCGCGCGAGTAACCTCACACTTGCTCGCTGCAAGGTCATCACCTCTTCTCCGCCAACTCACTCACTTTGCCCTCCACCATCTCCCCATTCCCGTTCCCATTCCCATTCTCCTCCACCCCCTGCACGTGGGCTTCGATCTCCTCGTCGTGGTCCATCCGCTCTTGCAGCACGCGCTTGTAGTCGGTGGGCATCACCTTGATGAACTGCGGCAGGCAGGCGTCCCAGTTGTCGAGGATATGACGGGCCACCGTGGAGCCGGTGTATTGCTCGTGCAGGGTGACGAGGTTCTTCAGCTCGTAGACGTTCTCGGGGATCACGACCGGCTCCAGCTCGACGGTGCCGAGGTTGCAATTCAGCTCGATGTCGCCGCCGGGGACCCAGACGTAGGCGATGCCGCCGGACATGCCGGCGGCGAAGTTGCGGCCGATCGGTCCCAGGATGGCGACCCGGCCGCCCGTCATGTATTCGCAGCCGTGGTCGCCGACCCCTTCGATTACGGCGTAGGCGCCGGAGTTGCGGACGGCGAACCGCTCGGCCGCCCGGCCGCGGAAGAAGGCCTGCCCGCCGGTGGCGCCGTAGAGGGCCACGTTGCCGATGATCAGGTTCTCTTCGGCGGCGAAGGTGGAGGCCTTGGGTGGGTAGATCACCATCCGGCCGCCGGAAAGCCCCTTGGCGACGTAGTCGTTGGCGTCTCCCTCCAGCTCCAGCGACACCCCCTTGGCCAGCCAGGCGCCGAAGCTCTGCCCGGCCGAGCCGGTGAACTTGATGTGCACCGTGTCGTCCGGCAGGCAGCGCTCGCCGAAGCGCTTGGCGATCTGGTGGCTGAGCATGGTGCCGACCGTGCGATTCGTGTTGACGATCGGCAGGTCGAGGAACACGCGCTCGCCGCGCTCCAGTTGGGGCATCGCCAGCTCGATCAGCTTGTTATCGAGCGCATACTGGAGGCCGTGGTCTTGCTTGCGGGTGCAATAGACGTCCACATCGGGCCGCGGTTTTCTCGCGGGCGTGAGCAATGACGTCAGGTCGATGCCGTCGGCCTTCCAGTGGTGGATGGCGTCGTTCGTCTCGAGCAAATCCGCCCGGCCGACCAGCTCGTTGAGCTTGCGGAAGCCGAGCCGGGCCATGATCCGCCGGGCTTCCTCGGCCACCATGAACAGGTAATTGATCACGTACTCCGGCTTGCCGTTGAACATCTTCCGCAGCTCAGGGTCTTGCGTGGCGATGCCGACGGGGCAGGTGTTGAGATGGCACTTGCGCATCATGATGCAGCCCAGCGTCACCAGCGGCGCGGTCGAGAAGCCGAACTCCTCGGCCCCCAGCATGGCGGCGATGACCACGTCGCGGCCGGTCTTCAGGCCGCCGTCGGTCTGCAGCACCACGCGGCTGCGGAGGTCATTGAGCACCAGCGTCTGATGCGTCTCGGCGATGCCCAGCTCCCACGGCAGCCCGGCGTGCTTGATGCTGGTGAGCGGCGAGGCGCCGGTGCCGCCGGTGTCGCCGGAGATGAGGATGTGATCGGCATGGGCCTTCGCCACGCCGGCCGCGATGGTGCCGACGCCGACCTCGGAGACCAGCTTCACGCTCACGCGGGCCGAGGGATTGGCGTTCTTCAGGTCGTGGATGAGCTGCTTGAGGTCTTCAATCGAATAAATGTCATGGTGCGGCGGCGGGCTGATGAGGCCCACGCCCGGCGTGCTGTAGCGGATGCGGGCGATATTGGCATCGACCTTGCGGCCGGGCAGCTCGCCCCCTTCGCCCGGCTTGGCCCCTTGGGCGATCTTGATTTGCAGCTCGTCGGCGTTCGTCAGGTACCAGATCGTGACGCCGAAGCGGCCGGAGGCCACCTGCTTGATGGCCGAGCGCTTGCTGTCGCCGTTGGGCAGCCGGATGAACCGCTCGGGGTCTTCGCCCCCTTCGCCGGTGTTGCTCTTGCCGCCCAGGCGGTTCATGGCGATGGCCAGGGTCTCGTGGGCGTCGGCGGAGATCGAGCCGAAGCTCATGGCCCCGGTGCAGAACCGCTTGACAATCTCCTTGGCCGGATCGACCTCTTCGAGTGGGATCGGCGCGCGGCCGTTGGGCGACTCCTTGAACCGCAGCAGCCCGCGGAGCTGGCAGCGCGTGCGGGCGTCGCTGTTGGCATGGTCGGAGAACCGCCAATACGCGGCCTCGTCGTTATTGCGGGCTGCGACTTGCAGGTCCGCGATGGCCGGCGGGTCCCACATGTGGCGCTCCCCCTCGGCCCGCCAGTGGAACTCGCCCGGATTGGGCAGCACCGGCAGGCGCACTTGTTCGCGCGTGGGGTAGCCGATCTCGTGGCGGCGCAGCAGCTCGGTGGCCAGCACGTCGAAGCCGGCCCCTTGCACGCGGCTGGCCGTGCCGG
>JBGQHD010000491.1:0-4745 GCA_041497795.1 Planctomycetia bacterium | reverse complement strand
GCCTACAGCGTGCTGCGCGGCAGCAAGACGTTTCGCGCGAACGGCGTGTCGATCGTGGTGCAGGACGTGGTTGACCAGACGCTGATGCAGGCGAACATCACCGTCGATCGCCGCGGCAACATGCCCCCCGTCACCTTGACCGCCGAACGGGTCCAATTGCGGACCGACCCGCAAGACGGCTCGCTGCGCATCGAGTGCTACAACGGCACCATCGAGACGCAGGATGGCCGGCAATTCGTGTTTCCCCACGACTTCGTGTGCGGAGTGCCCCCGCAAACCGTGGGCGGCTCCGACGCGCTCATGCCGGCGGGACTGGCGGCCAGCGAGATTCCCGGGGAAATCGACCGCGAAGTCCGATCCGTGGCGGAACTGGAACGGCAATTGGCCGCTCCGCGCGCCGCCGGGCACGACCCGGGTCTCCACGAGGCCCTGGAAAACCATCGACTCCGCCTGTTCCGCCTGCAGGCAGAGATGCCGCGGCGGCTGGCCAACGGGCTGGCTTGCACCTGCTTCGCCCTGATTGGCATTCCGGCCGCCATCTGGTGGCGGTCGGCCAATATGCTGTCCACGTTCTTCCTCTGTTTTCTGCCGATCCTGCTCGTTTACTACCCGCTGCTGATCACCGGCGAGACGTTGGCCAAGAACGGCATCGTGCCGGAACTGGCCGTGTGGATGGCCAACGGCGTGCTGATGGTCTGCGGCGCCGGCTTGTTGTGGCGGACCACGCGGCATGGGATGTGACGCGCCGCGCCGGCCCGCGCCGCAGTTGACTCGAATGGCCGTCAGCCGGCCGTCGGCAAGGAGGCAAGTCGCGTGAGCGCGAACCAGCAAGAGGCGTCGAGCTACGCGATGCGGGCGGCCTGGCTGATCGGCGGGTTGTTCTTGTTTCGCCTCGCCTATGCAGCCTGGACGCCGCTGGACCTCGTTCACGACGAAGCCTACTACTGGGATTGGTCGCGACAACTGGACTGGGGTTATTACAGCAAGCCGCCGATGGTGGCTTGGCTGATCGGATTGGCGACCGCGCTGGGCGGCTCGACGCCGCTGGTGGTGCGGCTGCCGGCCGTCGTGTTGGCGACCGCCAGCCTGGCGATGATGTATCTGTTCGCGACGCGAATGTACGGGCCGCGGGCCGGTTTCTGGGCGTTGCTGCTAGCGGCCGCCACGCCGGGCAGCGCCGGCATGGCGCTGCTGATGACCATCGACGCGCCGCTGATGTTCTGCTGGGGCGCCACCCTCTACGGCTTCTGGCGCGTGCTCGAACACGGTCCGCACCGCCGGAGATGGATCGCCGCCACGGCCGTGTCGCTCGGTCTGGGTTTGCTCTCCAAGGAAACCATGCTGGCCTTCTTTCCGCTGGCAGGCTTGTTTCTGCTGGTCAGCGCGGAGGACCGCCGCGAGCTGCTGCGCCCCGCGTTCTGGCTGTGCGCGCTGGGCGGTCTCTTGTTCCTGCTGCCCGTGCTGTGGTGGAACGTCGAACATGGCTGGATCACCTGGCAGCATTCCAGTTCGCATTTCGCCGCGCAGTCCGTGGGCCTGGGGCGAAGGCTGGCGCGCAGCGGCGAGTTTCTCGGCAGCCTGTTCGGCGTGTTTTCTCCGCTGACCTGTGGGCTGTGCGGCGCCGTGGCGGGCGGCGCTATGCTCGCATTCCCCCGCCTGGATCGGCGCGAGCGGTTCCTGCTCTGTTTCAGCGGCGTGCCCATGCTGGGCGTATTGGCGCTGAGCCTCGCGCGCCGCGTCGAGCCGAATTGGCCCGCGCCGTTCTGCGCCACGTCGATCGTGCTGCTGGCCGGCTGGGCGTCGGGACACGTGCACGCTCCCGTGCAGTGGCTGAATCGCGCGGTTGCCATGCGCTGGGCGGCCAGCGTCGGGGTGGCGTGCACGGGTCTGGCGTATTTCCTGCCGATCGGGCTGTCCCTGGCAGGGTTGCAGGGCGGCAAGTTCGATCCGACGGTGCGCTTGCGCGGCTGGCGTGAGATGGGCCTGCAGGTGGGCCGCCGGCTCGACACCCTGCCGCAGCCCGACGCCGCCCTGGTGATCGTCACCGGCGGCCGAGCGATGGCTAGCGAACTGGCGTTCTACATGCCGCAGCAGCCTCGGGTGTATCTGTGGAACCGCACGGGGGACGTCGGGTCGCAATACGACCTGTGGGGTGGGCCGCGCGAACAGCAGGGCCGGACCGCGCTGATCGTGACGCCGGAGCACGAAGAGGTCCCCCCGCGCCTGGCCGTCGAGTTCTCGCGCGTCGAGCCTGTGGACACCGTCACGGTGCCCATTGGCGGCCAGCACCGCCTGGCCTGCCGCCTGTGGCGCGGCCTCGACTTCCGTCAATGGCCCGCGCGATACCGGGAGTAGCCGCGCCCGCTTCCGCCGCATCGTCAAACTCGTCGCCAATCGCACGGCGACGTAGCCTGCTGGCCGCAAGGCAATTTCCGAGCGCCGCCGAGCGTGCCCACACCCTTGACGCGTGCGCGCCCGCGCGACATGCTGGGGTTATCCCTTCCTGGGTGACGCAGACGCAGCGCGACGAGCCGCAATCCCGTGCTCTCGCTGTCTCGCGGGCTTTCCGGGGATCTGGGTCGCCGACATTTCTCGCTGACACTCTTTTGCGCGGATCGACGCCGATGGAATTCAAGCCGGGCCACACTGTGGGAATCGACCTGGGCACGACGTTTTCGACGTTGGCCATCCTCGACGAGAAGGGCGACCCGGTGGCCGTGGCCAACGACGACGGCGAGGTCGAAACGCCCAGCCTGATCGTGCTAACCGAGAGCGGGCACGTCATCGTCGGCCCCAACCGGCAGCGGGCGGCCATGGAAGACCCCGACAACGTGGTCGAGCGCATCAAGCGCCACATGGGAGACGAGGCTTACAAGCGGATGTTCGACGGCCGGGAGATCACGCCGGAGTTCCTCTCCGCGCTGATTCTCAAGAAGCTCACGCAAGACGCCGAGAAGCGCGTCGGCAAGATCGGCAACGCCGTCATCACCGTGCCCTACTACTTCAACGATGCCCGCCGCAAGGCCACGCAGGACGCCGGGCGGATCGCCGGCCTCAACGTGGTGGATATCATCAACGAGCCCACGGCGGCCACCTTGACCTACGCCTGGCAGCGGCGCGAGCTGGGGGGCATGGCGCAAGCGGAAGGCAAGCCGCGGATGTGCCTGGTCTATGACCTGGGCGGCGGCACGTTTGACGTCACCGTGGTGAAGTACACGCCCATGCACTTCCAGGTGCTGGCCACCGACGGCGACGTGCAGCTCGGCGGCGTGGACTGGAACGACCGCCTGCTGGACTTCGTCTGCGACCAGTTCAAGGAGAAACACGGCATCGACCCGCGCGATTCGCGGCAGACGGCGCAGGTGCTGCGGAACGACTGCGACAACGCCAAATTGGCGCTGACCGAGTCGAGGCAGACGATGATCACCTGCCGCCACCAGGGCAAGGCCGTCGCCCTGCAGATCACGCGCGAGCAGTTCGAGGAGATGACGCGCGACCTCCTGCAGCGCACGCTCGACACCACCGAGCTGGTGATGGAGCAGGCCAAGCTCAAGTTCCAAGACCTGGACGCGGTGGTCCTTGTCGGCGGCTCGACGCTGATGCCCTGCGTCTCGCGGGCCATGGTCCAGTTGACCGGCCGGGAGATGTTCACCGGCCTCAGCCCTTTCACGAGCGTGGCCCAGGGCGCGGCGATCCACGCCGCCATCCTCGAGGCCAAGTATCGCGGCGAAAGCGAGCTGGCCGACCGGGTCCGCAAGCACCTCTCCGGCATCAAGCAGGAGAACGTGAACTCGCACGGCCTGGGGGTCATCGTCCGCCATCCGCGCAAGTCCAAGTACATCAACCACGTGATGATCCCGCGGAACACGAAGCTGCCGGTCGAGACCCGGCAGATCTTCAAGACCGGCCACGAGAACCAGGAGCGGATCAACGTCAAGGTCACCGAGGGAGACGCTCCCGACCCGGCCGCCGTGCAGCTCATCGGCAACTGCTACGTCCACGGCCTGCCCCAGGGCACGCCCGAAGGCTCGCCGGTCGAGGTGACGTACGCCTTCGACGCCGCGGGCCGAGTGCACGTCAAGGCCCGCGACCTGACGAGCGGCCGCGAGGCGGCGATCCAGATCGACCGCCGCGGCGGCCTGAGCGAGGACCAGGTGGACGCCTACGCCCATTTGGCCGCGGAATACAAGGTGGAGTAGTAGGTAGTCGAAGGGAGTAGGTGATGTCGATAAGGCCGGCACAAGTATTCATCTCGTCTACGTATCTAGACTTAGCGGCTCATCGCGATGCGGTAGCGAAGGCAGTTCAGGCACTGGGTGCACTGCCGGTTATGTTTGAGGGCTTCGGCGCGAGCGACGAGCCAGCCGTTG
Organism: Planctomycetia bacterium; assembly: GCA_041497795.1. Taxonomy (GTDB): domain Bacteria; phylum Planctomycetota; class Planctomycetia; order Pirellulales; family S012-138; genus JBGQHD01. The sequence goes on along the minus strand of JBGQHD010000491.1, from coordinate 375 downwards.
CTCGCATAGGTCGTAACTTGGGGAAATCCGATGTCTTGATACTGATCTTGGCTTACCGATATGGCGCAGTTGCGGAAGACCTTGGAAAGAGTTATGTGGAAGTCGAGTACGACGCGGCGCGCTCGCGCGGAATACCTGTGCTGGCTTTTTTGGCGGCGCACGATGCGCCTTGGCCAGTTTCTCACATTGATGCTGACCGCTCTCGGATCGACGCATTTCGGCGGCGCCTAATGGCGGATGTGACGGTCGCATTCTTCACGACGCCAGACGACCTTACGGCGAGAGTCTTACAGAGCCTCTCGCATTTCCTGCGGGAGGATATCGCTCCCAAGACGCAGTTGTCACAGGGTGGTACGGCTCGCAACATTCACGTCG
>JBGQHD010000490.1:0-4746 GCA_041497795.1 Planctomycetia bacterium | reverse complement strand
CTCGCCCGAGGAGAAGGCAGTCAAGCTGGCCTACACCGACAGTGTGCTGTACGCCCTGCCGAGTGCGGCCAAGGGTCCCGGCGGCACGTCCGTGATCGACGTTACGCCGGTCTTCATGAGCGACCTGCCGCAGATTTCCAGCGCCCTGCCGGGCTTCTCGTTCTCGTCGTCGCGCAGCTCGTGGGCGGCGGTGAAGGCGCTGGAGGAGAACGTCGAGTTGGAAGTCGAGGCCACCTACGCCTCGAGCGGCGGCCGGGAGATCGACACCGTGCCCGACAGCCGCGGCGCGACGATCAACGTCCATTATTCCATCAGCGAGCTTCCCAGCACCGGCTATCAGCCGCGTCAGGCGGATGACCGGATCGGCTACTTCCTCACGGCGATCAAGGACTTTTCCAAGCAAGGCCAGGAAGACCAGTTCGTCCGCTACGTCAACCGCTGGGACTTGCAGAAGGCCGACCCCACGGCCGAGCTGTCGCCGCCCAAGAAGCCGATCATCTTCTGGCTGGAGAAGACGGTGCCGTTCAAGTATCGCAAGGCCATCCGCGAAGGCATCCTCGAATGGAACAAGGCCTACGAGAAGATCGGCTTCAGCGGCGCGATCGAGGTCCGCCAGCAGCCGGACAACGCCGACTGGGACCCGGAGGACATCCGCTACAACACCTTCCGCTGGATCACCTCGAACGCCGGCTTCGCCATGGGGCCCAGCCGCGTGAACCCGATCAACGGGCAGATTCTGGACGCCGACATCATCTTCGACGCCGACTTCATCCGGGTTTGGCAGGAGCAATATGAGACCTTCACGCCGCAAGGCATCGCCGACCTGACCGGCGGACCGCTCGACCTGGAGAGCTACCGCGCCGCTCGGCGGGCGACGCCGAGCCTGTTGTGCGGTGGCCGCGGGTGCGGCTGCGATCTGCACCGCGGCTTCTCCCGCGAGCTGGCCTTTGGCTCGACCTGGCTCGCCGCGCAGCCACAACCCTCGGCGGCCACGTTCGACCGGCTGATCGAGGAGGGCCTGAAGGAAGTCGTGATGCACGAGGTCGGGCACACGCTCGGCCTGCGGCACAACTTCAAGGCCAGCACGCTGTACAACCTGAAGGACCTGCAAAACACGGAGAAGACCGGCGCCACGGGCATCGCGGCCTCGGTGATGGACTACACCCCCATCAATTTGGCCCCCAGGGGCACGAAGCAGGGGCACTTCTATTCGACGACCATCGGCCCCTACGACTACTGGGCCATTGAGTACGGCTATAAGCCGTTCACGGGCGGCACCGAGGGGGAGACGAAGGAGCTGCAGAAGATCGCCGCCCGCTCCGGCGAGCCGGGCCACGCCTATGCCACCGACGAAGACACCCGCGGCATCGACTCCGACCCGCTGGTCAACCGCTTCGACCTGAGCGACGACCCGATCGCCTACGCCAAGCAATTGACCGAGACCGTGGCCTCGCTGTGGCCGGACCTGGTGAAGAACGTCGTCAAGGACGGCGAAGGCTACCAGCAGGCGCGGCGGTCGTTCGGCATCCTGCTGGCCCAGCACGGCCGCGGGGTGTTCTTCGCCTCACGTTACATCGGCGGCGTGTACGTGAGCCGCAGCCACAAGGGCGACAAGGACAGCAAGCCACCGTTCGTGGTCGTCGAGGCCGAGAAGCAGCGCGAAGCGATGAAGCTGCTGGAGGAGCAAATCTTCAACGATAAGCCGTTCAGCTTTCCGCCCGACTTGTACAACCACCTGGCCTCCTCGCGCTGGAACCACTGGGGCATGGAGGATCGCGACCGCGTCGATTACCCGGTGCACGAGGTGATCTCGATGTGGCAGGACCGGGTGCTGAACCAGCTCCTCTCGTCGCTGACCCTGGAGCGGCTGCACGACGCCGAGCTGAAGGTCCCGTCCGATAAGGACGCCTTCACCACGGCCGAGCTGCTTGAGCGGCTCACCAAGGTGATCTTCAGCGAGCTGGACAGCGTGCAAAAAGGCGAGTTCACCGTCCGCAAGCCGGCCATCACCAGCATGCGCCGCAACTTGCAGCGCAACTACCTGAAGCGGCTGTCGAACCTGGTGCTGGGCAGCTCGTCTGCGCCGCAAGACTGCCAGACGCTGGCCTTCGCCCAACTGCAAGAGCTGCACCAGCGGATCAAGCAGGCCCAGGAGCGCAAGGAGCTGAAGCTGGATGCCTACACGAAGGCCCACCTGGGCGAATCGTCCAGCCGCATCGAAAAGGTCCTGGCCGCGCACCTGTCACTGACGAGGCCGTAGGCTCAGTGTAGCCATCTCGCTCCGCGAGATGGTTCATCTCGCGGAGCGAGATGGCTACTTTGGGCAGCGGCACACGGGGTCTGCCGACTACTTCGTCAGTGGCTTGAGGAATTCCACCACCTTGTCCTGCTTGGCCTCGCGGGCCACTTCGAGCGGCGTGCGGGCAGGAATTGCCGGCAGCTTGATGGGGGTGGCGCCGGGCGGCGAAGAGGGCGGGATGCCAAAGAACTCCGGCACCGCCTTGGTCTTCGCGGTGGTCGTGGCGCCGTGCTTGACGAGTTGCTTGACGATGGCCAGATGCCCCGCTTTGGCCGCCAGGTGCAGCGGCGTCCAGCCGCGAGTTGAACCTTTCGTGACCAGAAGCCCGGCTTCTCCCAGAAGCCGGGCTTCTTCGCGTCAGTTCAAGACATCACCCGCCCGCGTGGTAACACCGCTGCCCCCTTTGCGCATCTCAGTGCGTATAGAATGATGGTCCAGGTGCGCGCGCCGGCAGCGAACACGAAAGCACGCGGAAAGCACCCCGTCTGCTCGGCAGCAGCCGGGGTGCTCGCCCGGCGCGGCACTGACCCCCGTTCCTCGCCCGTTTCCGCCGCATGACGATCGACCTCAAAGCCCGTTGGCCTTCGGCCGTGATCGCCTTTCGCGGCTACAACACCACGAACCTGGGCCGCAGCGCCGAACTGCTCGAGCACTCCGACTACGGGCCGGTCGTCCGCGAGCACCTGGTCGAGGCTTCCGAGCTTTGTTCGCAGGCCGTGGGCCAGAAGATCGACCTGGTGCAGCGCGTGCTGGCCGCGGCGGAGACGCGCGTCGAGGAGTTCGCCCAGGACGTGGCGCTGATCGTCTCGATGGAGCTGGCGCAGATTCACTTGCTCGAGCGGTTCCACGGCATCCGCTACGGCGCGGCGCGGATGGCCTTTGGGTACAGCCTGGGCGAGATCACGGCCCTGATCTGCGGCGGCGTTTGCCGCGTGCAGGACGTGCTGCCGCCGCTCTTGATCCTGGCCGGCGACTGCGCGGCGCTGGCCCACGACGTGACGATGGGCATCGTCTTCTCCCGCGACGCGGAGCTGAACCTGGCCTCCATCGAGCGGCTCTGCCAGCGGGTCAACCAGCAGGGTCAGGGCGTAATGGGCGTGTCGGCCAGGCTCTCGCCCAACACCGTGCTCGTCCTGGGACAGGGGGATACGATCGACCGCTTCGCGGCCGACATGCGCGACGTGCTGGGCAAGCAGGTCCATCTGCGGCGTCATCACTACCACTGGCCGCCGCTGCACACGCCGATCCTCTGGGAGCGGCACGTGCCCAACCGGGCCGCCTTCATGATGCACAAGCTGCCCATCACCGAGGGACCGCGGCCGCCGGTGTTCTCGCTGACGACGGGCAAGATCGACTACGACGACCACAACACGCGCACCATCCTCAATCGTTGGTGCGACCATCCGCAACTCTTGTGGGAGGCGGTCTTCGAGACCCTGTCGATGGGAACCAATCTCATGGTCCACGTCGGCCCGTCGCCCAACCTCGTCCCGGCCACGTTTCACCGCATTGCCGACAACGTGCGGGCTCAAATGACCGGCAGTTCGCCGCGCAGTTTGGGGCTGCGGGCCGTCAGCTCGATGTGGCGGCCCTGGCTGGCCAAATGGGTCTCCAGCCGCAGCGCCCTCTTGCGCGCGCCGCAAGTCGAGCACGTGATCATGGAAGACTGGCTGCTGGCCAGCGCGCCCAGCAGGCGGGAGACCGTGGCAGGCACGCTCCGTGTGCCGTAATGTAGCAGTGTAGTGCAGCAGTGTAATGTAGCCATCTCGCTCCGCGAGATGGAACGAGGGCGTCGTGCTCGTGGGCCAGAGATCCCCTCTGCCGGCAAGGCGGGAATGCCTCCCCCACGTTCGTCTCGCGGAGCGGGATGGCTACTTTGGCCCATTTTGGCCCACACTTGAGACGCCCGGCGGCACACCGTACACTGTGGGCTGGGTTTGCCGGCCCTCTCGCCGGGCATACCCGAGCAGAGTCGTCGTTCAAAGCCGTATCGGAGCAACCATGGTTACACGACGTGTTCGCATCGCCGCGCTATGCGCGCTGGCCTTGGCCGCAGGACTGACGGCCTCGGCCCGGGCGGAGATCACCGCCGAGCAGAAGACCCAGGCCAAAGAAATCGATGACAAGCTGGCCGAGGCCACCAAGCTGTTGCAGAAGAACCAGAACGAGGAGGCCGGCAAGCTCGTCGAGGAAGCCCAGACGCTGTGGGGGCAGCTTGCCTCCGGGGGCAAGGGGACCGATTACACCCAGCTCGTCGATCGGCTGAAGAGCGGCATTTCGTTCCGCCGCCGGCTGCTCGAGGGGCGCGGCGTGAAGCTCTCACCCCTGCCCGAGCCCGCCAAAACGCCGGCCGCCAAGACGCCCGCCGGGAAGACGCCCGCTGGCAAAACGCCCGCCAAATCGGCCGCTGGCGACGTGAGCTTCACGAAAGACATCGTGCCGCTCAT
>JBGQHD010000489.1:0-4760 GCA_041497795.1 Planctomycetia bacterium | reverse complement strand
CCTTCGAGCGGACGCCTTGGCCGGAGAGCCGCATGCTGCGCGGGCGGGCGCTGGGGCCGGCGGATTCCCGCGAGGCCGTGATCGTCATGCACGGCGCCTGCGACAACGAATACACCTACTCCCGCTGGACGGCCTCGGCCTTCGTCAAAGCCGGCTACCGCGCGCTGATCCCCGCCGCGCCGTGTCATCTCGACCGCCGGCCGCCGCGCACGTTCAGCGGCGCGCCGATGTTCTGGAGCACCCGGCTGACCATTCTCGGCATGGCCCAGTGGTTGAGTGAAATCCAGGGCATCATCGGTTTTCTTCGCCAGGAGGGCGTGCAGACCGTCGGGCTCATCGGCTACAGCATCGGGTCGCTGACCGCCGGGTTGGCCGCCACGCTGTGGGACGATCTCGACTTCGTCTGTTTGCTGGCCCCGGTCGGCCACCACCTGGCGGCGCTGCCGGTGAGCCGGGTCGCGCGGACCATCTGGCCCTGGATGCAGGACCTGCCGCCGGAGGAAATGGCCTTGTGGGACCGCTGGGCGGCGATCCAACGCCGGCCGCTCTCGGCCCGGCCGCTGTTCCTGAGGACGCTGTTCGACGACCTCCAGCCGATCGACCTTCAAGACCGCTGGTGGGAAGCCTGGGACCGCCCCGAAAGCCACGCCTATCGCCACGGCCACATGTCGATCCTGTTCTGCCGGCAGCTCTATCGCGATCTGGAAGCCTTTGCCGCGGACGCGAGGAAGGCACATTAACCCGACGCGCAAGCGAGGTAGAACCGCCGCTCTCCCTCGCTTGCGCGTCGGGTTAGTGTTGCGAAAGCCCGAGTCGAACGTCATTCGGCCGCGAAGCGATAGCCCACCCCCTGTTCCGTCAGCAGGTAGCGCGGCCGAGCCGGGTCGTCTTCGATCTTCCGCCGCAGGCCGGCCATGAACACCCGCACATAATGCGTCTCCTGGGCCTGGCCGGGCCCCCAGACCTCCTTGAGCAGAAAGCGGTGGGTGAGCACCTTGCCGGCGTGGCGGACGAGCGTCGTGAGCAGCTTGTACTCCAGCGGCGTCAGGTGCATCTCCTTGCCCTTGACGAGCACCCTCCGCGCGGCCAGGTCGATCTTTAGCTCGCCGCAAGCGAAGGTCGCCGATTCTTGCTCCCTGCCCAAGCGCGCCGCATGCCGCAGCGCCACGCGAATGCGGGCCAGCAGCTCGCCGCTGGCGAAGGGCTTGGTCAAATAGTCGTCGGCTCCGTGATCGAGGGCCTGGATTTTCTGCGGCTCCTGGTCGCGCGCGGAGAGGATGATGATCGGCGCGTGCAGCCATTCGCGAAGCTGCCGCAAGACTTCCTGGCCGTCGATGTCCGGCAGGCCCAAATCCAGGATGACCAGGTCGGGCGGCTGCTGGGCCGCCAAGTGGATCGCCTGTTGCCCCGTCTCGGCTTCGGCCAGCCGATAGCCCTCGCCGGAGAGCGCGGTGCGCAGAAACCGCCGAATCGGGAGCTCGTCCTCGACGATCAGCAGCAGTGGGGCGTTGTCGGGCATGTCTTCCGCCTACGAATCAGCACCGCGGCTGGTCAAGCACCCCGGCTGCTGGGAGCAGCCGGGGTGCTGGCCGACGGTTCGTCCAACCTGACCTGCGGCGCCGGCTCGTCGCGCGGGAGCACGATCGTGAACTCCGCACCGCCCTGCGGCCGGTTTCGCGCCGTGATGCGGCCGCCGTGGGCCTGGACGATGGCCTGGCAAATCGCCAGTCCCAGCCCCACGCCGCGGCGGCTGTCGGGCGGCGTCGCCGCGCCGCGGAAGAACTTCTCGAAGACCCGCGCCTCGCTTCCCGGCGGAATGCCCGGCCCGGTGTCGGCCACGCGCAGCTCGACGCGCTCCGGCGAGTGCCGCGCCGAGATTTCGATGCGGCTGCCCTCGGGCGTGTAGCGGGCGGCGTTCTCCAGCAGGTTGACGAGCACTTGCTCGAACAGCACGTCGTCCAGCGACGCGAGCGGAAGATCGTGAGGCAGATCGACGGCCACGACGTGCCGCGACAGCTCTCCTCGCAGGCGGGTCAGGGCCGAGCCGACGATCTCTTCCAGCACGTGCCATTGCTTGTGCATGGCGACGGCCCCGGACTCCAGCCGCGTCATGTCGAGCAGGTTGTCCACCAGCCGGGCCAGTCGCCGCGATTCGTCCACCACGGTTTGCAGCAGCTCCCGCGACTTGGCGTCGTGCGCGGGCGCATGGTCCAGCAGCGTCGAGCTGGCCCCGGCGATGGCCGCCAGCGGCGTGCGCAGATCGTGAGAAACGGAACTGAGGAGCGAGCTGCGCAACTGCTCGGCCTGGACCTGCAACTGGGCCTCGTGGGCGGCCAGCAGCGACTCGTCGCGCTCGACGGCCAGGGCGACCAGGCTGGCGCACGTCTCCAACAGCCGACGCTGTTCCGGGTCCTGGAACCGCTGCGGATCGTCGGGCCGAATGCCCAGCGTGCCCACGGTCCGCTGCGAGCCGATGAGCGGCACGAAGAAGGCCGTGGCGTTGGGCAGCGTATCGGTGCCCGCCCCGGCGGCCTGGTCGTGGTCCGCCACCCATTGGGCGACGAGGGCGTTGACGGGGTGCTGGGCGATGCTCGTCCCTTCGCCTTGCCGCAGGCCAAGGGCGCCGCCGGCTTCGCGCAGGTACAGGGCCACCTCGCCGCCGAAGATCTCGCCCAGGTGCTTGGCGGCTGCGGCGACGACGAACTCCGTGCCGGCGATCTCGCTGAGCTGCTTATTGAGCCGGTAGAGCGCCGCGGTGCGGCGTTCCTGCTCCTGCGCGGCGCGCAACTGGCCGCGCATCCGCAAGGCCAAGGCGCTGATCAACAGGCCGATGGCGAGCATGACCGCAAAGGTCAGCAAGTATTCGATGTCGGAGACCGCGAAGGTCAGATACGGCGGCACAAAGAAGAAATCGAAGACCAGCACGCTGACCACGGACGCCGCGACGGCCGGGCCTTTGCCGTAGCGCACGGCCACGACCGCCACGCCCAGCAGGAAGATCATCGCAATGTTGGATTCCTTCAACTCCAACGACTGGCTCAGCCAGCCGACGAGCGCGCACAGCGTGACAATGGCCGCCGTCGCCAGGTAGCTTGACCAAGCGACGGGCGGCCTCGGCGGCGGAGGGGCCGCCGGCGGCGCGGCCTTGGGGCCTTCGGGCGCTCCCTGGATGACGTAGACGTCGATGCCTCCGCTGGTGTCCAGCAGCTCGTCCACGACCGTGCCGATCAGCAGCCGCTTCCAGCGGGCCTGCGCGGTCTTGCCGACGACGATCTTCGTCACGTTCCGCAGGCGGGCGAACTCGACGATCGTCCGCGCGACCTTGGCGCCGATCAGCGTGTGCGTCTCCGCGCCGAGCTGCTCGGCCAGGCGGAGGTGCTGGGTCGTCCGCTGACGCGAGGCGGCGGGACGCTCGCTCTCTTCGCGCGATTCCACGGCCACGGCCAGCCACTCGGCGCCGAAGGCGTCGGCCATTCGCTTGGCCGTGCGGATCAGCCGGGCGGTGGTCGGGCTGGGCCCCACGCACACCAGCAGCCGCTCGCTGGTCGCCCAGGGGCCGCCGGCCGCCTTGGCCTGCCGGGCCGCGTCCACGTCGCGCTGCAGCCGATTGGCCGCCTGCCGCAGCGACATCTCGCGCAGCGCCATCAGGTTCGGCGTCTGGAAGAAGTTCCGCAGCGCCCGCTCGGCCTGCTGGGGAATGTAGACCTTGCCTTCCCGCAGCCGCTCGACGAGCTCCTCGGGCGTGATATCGACCAGCTCCAGGTCGTCCGTCCGCCCCAGCACCGCGTCGGGTAGCGTCTCGCGAACCACCACGCCGGTGATCTGGGCGATGACGTCGTTCAGGCTTTCGATGTGCTGCACGTTGAGCGTGCTGTAGACATCGATGCCGGCCGCGAGCAGCTCCTCGACGTCTTGCCAGCGCTTGGCGTGGCGCGAGCCTGCGGCGTTCGTGTGGGCCAGCTCGTCCACCAGGATCAGCCGCGGGCGGCGGGCCAAGGCGGCATCGAGATCGAATTCCCGCAGCAGCGCGCCGCGGTGCGGGACCATCCGCTCGGGCAACGCTTCCAAGCCTTCCAGCAGGGCTTGCGTTTCCGAGCGGCCGTGCGGCTCGACGTAGCCGACCACGACGTCCACGCCCTCGGCCCGCTCGCGTTGGGCCGCTTTGAGCATCGCGTAGGTCTTGCCGACGCCCGCTGCGTAGCCGAAGAAGATCTTCAGCTTGCCGCGGCGCGTTTTCGCCTCGTCGGCCTGCACGCGGGCCAGCAATTGATCGGGATTGGGCCGGTCGTCGGTCATCGCGGAGCAACGGAGCGCTGGTGGATCACGCCAGCATATATTGTATCCGCTGCCCCACCAGGAGTAGGCACGCTCCGTGGTTCGGGGCGAAAGAAGCCCGGCTTCTCGGAGAAGCCGGGCTTCTGAACATCGATCAGCCGGCTGGCGGCCGCGGCCACTCTCGCGTTATAGGCCGCGATCTGATACTTTCCGTCTCAGTCGCGGCCACCGTGACGTCCCGAAGCCCCCCCTTCCACCCCTCCTCATCGATCCATGATGCGTTGCTCAACCCCCGTCCTTGCCCTCGCGCTTGTCTGCTCGGCCCTGAATTGCTTCGCCGACGATTGGCCGCAATGGCGCGGGCCCAGCCGCGACGGCGTGTGGCGCGAGACGGGCATCATCGACAAGTTCACCGACAAACAACTTGCCTCGCCCAAGCAGCTCAAGATCGCCTGGCGGCAGCCGATCTCGGCCGGCTACAGCGG
>JBGQHD010000488.1:0-4768 GCA_041497795.1 Planctomycetia bacterium | reverse complement strand
CGCCTTCGGCGGACAGGGCGTCTTTACCAAGGAGATTCAGTTTGCCCTCGTCGATCGCCGGATCGACCTGGCGGTGCACAGCCTGAAGGACCTGCCCACCGAGCCGGTCGAAGGACTCTCGCTGGCCGCCGTGCCGCCGCGCGGGCCGACGGAAGACGTGCTCGTCAGCCGCGCGGGAGCGACCTTCGATCAATTACCGTCAGGGGCCGTCGTCGGCACCGGCAGCGTGCGGCGGCGGGCCCAACTGTGGCACGTCCGACCGGACCTGAAGATGGAAGACATCCGCGGCAACGTCGAAACCCGGCTGCGCAAGCTCGACGAAGGGCAATACGACGCCGTCATCCTGGCCGAGGCCGGGCTGCGCCGGCTGGAATTGCAGGACCGAATCACCCAAGTGCTGCCGCATTCGCTGCTGCTGCCGGCCGTGGGCCAAGGCGCGCTGGGGCTGGAAACCAGGTCCGACGACGCGGCCACGCGCCAGGCCCTGGCGCCGCTCAACGATCCGGCCACGTTGGCGGCCGTGACCGCCGAGCGAGCGCTGTTGGCCGCGCTGCGCGGCGGTTGTTTGGCGCCGGTTGGGGCGCTGGCCGTCGCGCGAGCTGGGCAGCTCGAGCTCGCCGCGATGGTTCTCAGCGCCGATGGCCGGCAGCGATTGGCGGTCAACGAGCAAGGCCTCGTTGCGGCGGCCGACGCACTGGGAAGAGCGGCGGCCGAAAAACTCCTCCAACAAGGCGCCGCCGACCTCATCCAAGCCGCTCATCAGTAGGTGCCGCGAGCCGAGCGGCACCGGAGCTACGAAGAAGCCCGGCTTCTTGGAGAAGCCGAGCTTCTGGCACGCGGCTCTTGACGCGCCGGCTCTGTCCCGCATCCCGGTCCCGCTCGGCTCGCGGGACCTACCAGAAACTGGCCTTCGCCCCTGCCGCTGCTTCGCCTAATCTCCGCCCCCCGCGCGCCCACGACTGCCAGCATGGACTTCGACATTCAACGCTGCACCAGGCGCTGCGCCGCCAGCGGCCGAGAGCTGGCGCCCGGCGAGGTGTTTTACTCGGTGCTCCGCCGCCAGGGAGCGGAACTGACCCGGGCCGATTACGCCGCCGACCATTGGGCCGGTCCGGGCGGCGATTGCCTGGGCTGGTGGAAGTCGCGCATGCCTGGTCGCGAGGCCCGCGCCAAGCTGGCTCCCAACGACGTGCTGCTGCAACTGTTTCAGCAATTGGAAGCCGTGCCGGAAAAGCAGGATATGCGGTTTGTGCTGGCGCTATTACTCGTCCGCCGGCGGGTTTTGCAAGTTGAGGAGTCGCCGCAGGACGATGCCAGAAGCATGACGCTCTATTGTCCCCGCGACGAAAGTACCTATCGCATCTCGACCTTGACGCCCGGCGAGGAGCGGATCGACCGAATCCAAGACGAACTGGCACGCCTTTTGTACCCGGACAGCGTCGAGACTCCAGAGCCGACGGATCAGCCACAAAGGACACGAAGAACACAAAGAGGGGACTTGCCGTAGGTCCCATCGTTCTTCATGTCCTTTGTGCTCTTAGTGCTCTTTGTGGCTCTATGAACGGACCCACCTGTTGACTCCGCGCGGAGACATCCCCTAAGGAGCCCTGCTTGCACCGTCGTTCCGCACAGCTCTTTGCCTTGGTCGTGGTCTTTGTGGCCGCCAGCGGCGCGCATTGCATGCGCAACCCGTTTGTGATGGCCCCCAACGTGCCGCAAGTGCTGCCGCAGCAGCCGCAGTTGGCCGACGTCGCCACGGCCGTGAACGAGAACACGGCCAAGGTGCATTCGCTGCGGGCCACGCAGGCGTCGATCGCCATGAGCGACGGTGTGATGCCCGTCTCGGTGAACGCCACGATCGCGGTGGAGCGGCCGATGCGGTTCCGCCTCAAGGCCACGGCCCCCTTGTTCGGGCCGGTGGCCGACGCCGGCAGCAACGACGAGCTGTTCTGGTTCTGGACCAAAGCCATGCAGCCGCAGGCGGTATTCTTCTGCCGCCACGAACAATTCGAGCAAAGCCCCATGCGGCGCATGGTGCCGCTGGAGCCCCAGTGGCTCATCGAGGCGTTCGGCCTCGTGACCTTCGACCCCCAGGAGCAGCATCAAGGCCCCACGCCCGACCAGCAAGGCCGGCTGCGGATCGACACGCTGCGTCAGACCCCCACGGGATCGCTCACCAAAGTGACGATCATCGATCCCCGCTCCGGCTGGGTGCTCGAGCAGCACTTGTTCGACGCCCAGGGCCGGCTGCTGATCTCGGCCCTCACCAGTCAGCATCGCCAAGACGAGGCCAGCGGCGCCTGGCTGCCGCGGAAGATCGACCTCAGCACCCAGGCCACGGGGCAGAAGATGGCGCTCAGCATCCAGTTGGCCCAGCTCGAGGTCAATACGCTGGGGCCGGCCGACTACGTCTTGTGGCAGAAGCCGCAGTACCAGAGCCAGGGCGCGCCCGATCTCGACCTGGGCAACCCGAATCTGCGGTTCGCGCCCGGGCTGATGCAGCAATCCCAGGTGATGCCGGCCGGCGGCGTGCAGCCGACCGTCCCGCCGCCCGACGTCTCGCGGCCGCGGTTCCTCCGGCGGCGGTAGGGATGAGTCGCCGTAGCCGTAGCCGTAGCCGAAGTCGCCAGACTTCGGGGGGCTGAACTCTGGCGAGTTCAGCTACTTCGGGGTGTGAACTCCCCCTGTCGCGCTAAGCGATCGCCTGTGGCCGGATGAATCGCTGGTAGTCGCTGACCGTTCCCTCGACGATCAAGGCGAAGACCTGCGTCTCCGACTGCCAGACGCCAATGCAGCGGCCCTGGGTATCGGCCGGCACCTCGGGGGGGGCGTGGTCGAGGCCGCGGACTCGGCGGTCGATCACCAGCAGCGTGGCCCGCTTCGGGGCACCTTCGCCCACTAAGTCGTACGCAGTCGCGGGATATCGGCCAACCATTAGCTCGCGCCAGCGCTGCGGCTGCGGCAACAGAATCTCGTCGAAGACCGGCGGTTCGCTGACCGGAGCGCCCGGCGTCCAAGCGTCGGGGTCGATCAGCGCGATCTCTGAATCGTACATCACGTAGATGTGCTGCGCGATAGCTTCCGCCGAGACACACTCGGGCGCCCAAGGATAGAGCGCGCAGAAGAGGGCCACCGCGGCGGCAGCCGCCGTCGCCCCGGCCAGGGTCCAGCCGAGCCATGCGCGGCGCGTGGTGCGCTTTGTTTGGAAGGCCTGTTGAACGATGGCATCCGCCGCCGGCTGCGTAAGAGAAACCTCTCTCGTGCCCGCCGCCAACTGCGCGGCCGCAGCGCTGCTGCCGCAACCCGACCGCCGCAAGGCCGCCGCATCGACCGGTTCGCCATGCTCGGCCGCCTTCAGGGCCACGAGCAGTCGATCGGCCAAGTCGCGGGGCACCGGCACGTCGTGCAGCACCGCCGAGATCGCCGCGTCGGCCACCTCGACCTGCGCCAGCATCCGCAGTACGCGCGCGTCGCCACGGGCCACGGCTTCGGCCAAATCGCGCAATGCCGGCTCAGAATGTGAGCGATCGGAGTGTGCGGGATCAGATCGTGCTGAAGCAGACGACCCCGGATCGCGGAGACCCTCCATGCCGCGCCGGCAGGCGTCGATCTGTTCGAGAAGGCGTTTTTCCATACGCTGACCCTCGGGCCGTTATTCGTTCCGTGAATCCGGCGACAACGATTTCCGCAAATGGCTCTTCGCTCGCGACAGCCGGCTCATCACCGTGCCATCCGGCACGCCCAATCGCTCGGCGATCTCGCGGTAAGAGCAACCCTCGAAGTAAAACATCAACACCACGATTTTGAACTCTTCTGGCAAATCGTCCAAGGCCGATTGCAACCGCTCGCGGTCGATCTCGACTTTGGTCTCCGCCGCGGGCAGGCTGTCGATATCCAGCTCGATGCTCGCCGCCGGCAGCGGCGGTCGCCGCCGTGCACCCTTCAGGTAGGTGTTCCTCAGGATGGCAAACAACCAGTTGCGGATGCTGCCCACGTCGCGCAGTTGCTCGCCGCGGCTGTGGGCCATCAAGAACACGTGCTGCGTCAGGTCTTCGGCGTCGGGCCGCGAACCGGTCAGCCGATAGGCGTACCGGTACAGCTCGGCGTGGAACTCCGCCACGAGCGCGGCCACATCCAGCGGGCCAGGCATGGTGGCGCCACCCGTTTCGTCAGCGGTGTCTTGAACGGCCGATGGATCCGCCATCGTGAACACCTAAGAGAAATGAACCACGACACTCGCATAATATTCCCCAAATTGGTGGCATGAAAGGAGTTTCGCGCCGGAATCTCGTGCGCGGCCGGGAGTTAGGGAATACCCTAGTTGCCGAAAAAGTGCGACGTACTTCGCCGTTAACTGCCTGAAGGCAGAGGACTTCCGCTGTGACGCCAGGCTCCCCGTGACAGGCTGGCGTGGCTGCCCTAAGCTGGTGCCTCGAAGTGCGGGTTTCGCAACTGTTGACCGGATCGGCAACACGATCTCCACCGGCCTCGTGCCGGTGGGCTGACAACTGGGCAGCTACAGCACGCTTCTCACTCCTTCTCGTTTTTTTCCCCCGCCTTCGGCGGCGGAAAAAAGGGTATGGTAGGGCCGTTGTAGCTGTCAGTCATCATTCCCCTGGGACAAGCCCAGGGGTGGGAAGCGCGCTCCGACCGGGAAAGCAGAAACTGGACTCTGAAGACACCTGAATCGTACTCGTTCTCGTACTCGGGCTTCGGCGGCGTTTTCGAGCACGAGCACGAGTGGAAAGTCAACATGCGAATCGGACTG
>JBGQHD010000487.1:0-4775 GCA_041497795.1 Planctomycetia bacterium | reverse complement strand
TTCAAGCCCTCGGGACAGTTTGTAGGCTCGAGTCGTCTGAACCGGCTCGTCGGCTGGCAATCGGGCGGCGACGTCATCCTCGGCACCGAAGGCGCCGGCCGTCGCCGTCGCGTCGAGAGCTTGTTTCCAGCCGACCCCTCGGTTCCACCCGCGCGAGACTGAACTGTCGCAACCTTCAAGAGTTAGCGACCTGCCGAATGCATCCCGCGCGCTCTGGTCGGCGCCATCGATTGACTACCGCAGGAATGCCGCGCGGGACAAGGACCGCGCCAGCGGCCGTCGGCCCACCAAGTGCCGCGCCAACCAGGTTCCGGTGGGCTGGTTTTCCCTACCGCAGCAGTCCTGCCACGGCGTCCAGATCGAGCTGCTCGACCAGCCCAGCTTTCAGCCGCTCGACCGCGATCGCGCCCATGACCGCGTTATCGGTGCAGAGCCGCAGCGGCGGGATGTGGACCTTCACCCCGCGCTGGGCAGCGTCGGCTTGCAGCCGCCGACGCAACGCCGCGTTGGCCGCCACGCCGCCGCCGACGCAGAGCGTCTTCAGGCCCGACTGCTCCAGGGCCGTGAAGGCCTTGCCGGCCAGCACATCGACCACCGCGGCTTGAAAGCTGGCGGCCACGTCGGCCACTTGCTGGGGGTCGAGCCGCAGCTTGTCGAAATCGACGTGGCCGGGGCCGACCAGCGTGTAGCGGACCGCCGTCTTCAGGCCGGAGAAGCTGAAATCCAGCCGGGACGGGTCGTTCAAGAACGTGCGCGGGAATCGATGCGCCGTCGGGTCGCCGTGCTCGGCCGCCTGTTGAATCGCCGGGCCGCCGGGAAATGGCAGCCCGAGCATGCTGGCCACTTTGTCGAAGGCTTCGCCGGCGGCGTCGTCGATCGTGCCCCCCAGCAGGTCGAACTCCAGCGGACTGCCGCAGCGATACAGGCTCGTGTGTCCGCCGCTGACCACCAGCGCGATGCAGGGGAACACGTTCTCGCCGCTGGCGATGCGGCAGGCGTAGACGTGCGCCTGCAGGTGATTCACCGCCACGAGCGGAATGTCCAGGGCCAGCGCCAGCGTCTTGGCCGCGGCCAGGCCCACCAGCAGCGAGCCGGCCAGGCCCGGCGTATTGGCCACGGCGACGGCATCCAGATCGCGCAGCGTGAGGCCGGCCTTCGCCAGCGCCTCATGGATCACCGGCAGCATGCGCTCCACGTGGGCCCGCGAGGCAATCTCCGGCACGACGCCGCCGAACCGCCGATGAAGATGGTCCTGCGAGGCCACGACCGAGCCGAGCACTTCGAGCTGGTCGGTGACGACGGCGGCGGCCGTCTCGTCGCAGGTGGTCTCAAGGGTCAAGAGAAACACAGACAACTCAAGTCACGAGGATCCTAAACGTCGGGCGGCTCCACCAGATCCTGCCCTGGACCACGGATGTGCAGCAAGTGCACCGTATCCTGCGAGACCGTAAAGATGGCGCGGTAGCGCCGACCGCGCTTCGTTTTGAAGATCAACTGGCGCACTTCTTCGTCCGTCAACTCGCTTTCGGGCGCAAGGCCACAACTCAGAGGATTCTCTTCCAGCGTCAATAGCGCCTCAGTGAAGCGGTTGAACCAAGTCCGCGCCCCTTGCGGCGAGCGCTTGGCGAGCCAGTCGTAGATTGTTGCTAGCTCGCGCCGCGCCGCAGGCAGCAGCGTGACCTGATAACTCATGCGTCGGCAGGGATTTGATTCTGAGCTCGAAACTCCGCAATGAACTCGCGGAGCGGCTGACCCGTTTCGCCGGCTCTGAGGTCTGCCAAAGCTTTGTTGACCGCAGCCACGCTCTGCGCCAGACTCTCACGCCAAAGATCGAGCGACTCCTCCGGCGTGAGATCGGTACGGCCGCTGGCGATCTGGCCATCAAGAAAGTCACGAAACGCGACCAGTTCGGTTGGCGCGGATTCCATGAATTGCAGACCCCTCTTGTCTAGTGCCGAGACTGAAGCTCACTCCGCCTTCGCCAACTGCGTCGTCAGGTGCTCCACCGCCTTCTGGAGCTGGCGGTCGACGAAGTCGCTCTCCTTGGGCTTGTCTCCCTTGGCGTGGATCACGTCGCGCTCGCGCAGCGCGGTGAACAGGTCGCCCATCTCTTCGTCGGACAACTTGATCAGGTACCCCTCGTTGGGCGTCACGCCCCACTCATCGGCCTCTTTGGCGCCCTCGGCCCTATGAATATTCTTGCCGTTGGGGCGATGGTAGCTGGCGGTGGTGAGCTTGAGCGCGCCGCCCCCTTCCAGCTCCATCACCTGCTGCACGCTGGCCTTGCCCCACGTGCGTTCGCCGACGACCACCGCTCGCTTGTGGTCCTGCAGGCAAGCCGAGACCACCTCGCTGGCGCTGGCGCTAAAGCGATTCACCAGCACCACCAGGGGGAAGCCGCGAAGCTTGGCGGACTTCGTGGCCATCTTCCGCTCTTCCTTGCCCACGCGGTTCTTGACGGTGACGATCATGTCCCCCTCGTTGACGAACAGGTCACTGATCTCGACCGCCGACGTCAACAGGCCGCCGGGATTGAAGCGCAGGTCGAGAATCAGCCCCCGCATGCCGTCTCTCGTCAACCGCCGCACCACGCGCTGCAGTTGCCCGGCGGTCTCCTGGCTGAAGGCGGTGATGCGGACGTAGCCGATGTTCGACTTGGGATTGAGGACGTAGTTCCAACTGTCGTCGCCGCTGCGCGACGCGCCGAGCACGGTTTCGAGCTGCACGATCTCGCGTTTCACCTTGATGACTTTGCGCTCGCCCGTCGAGGGCCGCTGGATCGTGAAGCTGACTTCCGTGCCCGGGTCGCCTTTGAGGCGATCGACCGCTTCATCGATCGAGAGGCCCAGCGCCGGCTTTCCCTCGATCTCGACGATCTGATCGCCGGACTGCACGCCCGCCTTGTAGGCCGGGCTGCCGGCAATGGGGCTGGTGACTGTGAGGATGCGGTTCTGCACGCCGACCTGTAGGCCGATGCCGCCGAATTTCTGGTCGATGCTGGTGCGGAACGCCGTCACGTCGCTGGGCGCGACGTAATTCGAGTAGGGGTCGAGCTCCTTCATCATGCCGCGGATGGCCGCTTCGAGCAGTTGCTCCCGAGTCACGCCCTTATCGACGTAGTTCCGCTCGATCTGGTCCATCACGTCCACCAGGCGGCGGAGCAGCTCGTAGTCCTTGTCGGTCACCCCTTGGGTGACGGGCGGGGCCTCGATCGCCTTGCGCGTTTGGCCCCAAGCCGGCCGGCTCCCTCCTTGCGGGAGCAGCAGACCGACGCACACGACAGACACGGCACCGAAGCGGCGAAGCATCAAGGTTCTCCTGCGTGGGACGCGCGGCCCGCGCGCCAAAAGCCGGCCGCGAGCCGCATCCTCAGAAGTCTAGTAGAGTACGGCAGAATCGGCAAGATAAGCCGGTTTTGCCGGTTTTGCCGACGAATACCGCTGAGGCATCGGGAGCCGTCCGCGGAGCCTCGCAACACGACCGCGTGGTGCATTCCCTGGCCGCCTCAGAACGCCAAACCGATACTTTTGATCCGCCGCTCCGTCTCCGCCATCAGGGCGTCTTCCTCGGCGTCGGTCGCGGCCTCGTAGGTGACCGAGAAGCGGAGAAATGGCCCGGCGTCGTCCCACGGCACCGTGCAGATCGAGTGCTCGGTGATCAGGTATTGGCTGGCCGCTTCGGCGGTCTCGAAGCTCGGGCCGCCGCTGGCGCCGCGCGGGGCGCGCGTGTAGAGGAAATACGTGCCGCCGGGCATGCGGCAGTCGAAGCCGCAGCGGCGGAGCGTATCGATGAGCTTCCGCAGGCGGCGCTGGTACTTGGCCCGCACCTGGCGGGGGATCTCGTCGTTGTCCAGGGCCGCGGCGGCTGCCTTCTGGATGGCGATGAACTGGCCGGAATCGCAGTTGTCTTTCACGTCGGCAAATGCCCGCACGATCCGCTCGTTGCCGCACACCCAGCCGATGCGCCAGCCGATCATGTGGAAGCCCTTGGAGAGCGAGTGCACCTCCACGCCCACCTCCTTGGCCCCCGGCATCGAGAGAAAGCTGAGCGGCTGCCCCTCATAGGTCAGCAGGATGTGGGCGGCGTCTTGCACGACCACGATGCGGTGCTTCGCCGCGAAGTCGATCACCCGCTTGTAGAAATCCCGCGTAGCGACGACGCCGGTTGGGCTGTTGGGATAGTTGAGCACCAGCAGCTTCGCCCGGCGGAGAACGTCCGGCGGAATGTCGTCCAGGTCCGGGTAGAAGCCGTTGTCGGCCCGCAGCGGCAGACGGTGCACCTCGCCGCCGTAGTATTTCGTGTGCGTGCCGGCCACGGGGTAGCCCGGAACGGTCATCAGCGTCACGTCGCCGGGATTGATGAACACCGCCGGCAGCATGGCCAGCGCCGGCTTCGAGCCGATCGAGTGATTGACCTCGGTGGCCGGGTCGATCTCGACGCCCAGCGTGCGCTTCATGAACCGCGCGGCGGCGTCCTTGAAGGCCTGGATGCCGTTGTCGGCATAGCCGCGGTTCTCCGGTCGGCTGATCTCCTCGGCCATCACGCGGCGGACGGCCTCGGGGGCCATCTCGTCGTTCTCGCCGATGCCGAAATCGACCAGCCGCCGCTCGGGATGCTCGGCCAGGGCCTTGCGCTTGGCCCGCTTGATCTTCTCGAACTTATAGATTTCGGTGCCCTTGCCGTAATTGGCGCCGCCGATGCGCTGGGCGAAAAGCTGCTGGAAATAGGGATCGGACATCGGGGATGCGGAATTCGGAATTCGGAGTGACGCATGC
>JBGQHD010000486.1:0-4777 GCA_041497795.1 Planctomycetia bacterium | reverse complement strand
CGCCGCCGGCGGCTCAATGGGCCGACAAGTTCGAGGAGTTGCTCGCCAAGATTCTGTGCGGCCTCGATCGGCCCGCGGCGCGAAAAAAAGAGCGGCCACGGCAGTCCCAAAGCCAACAGCTCCTGTGGCTGATGAAGCTCGTCCCCCATTTGCGGCGGCGCTGCATCGAGCTTTACACGGCAACGGCTTGGAAATGCGGCAAGCTCCACCGCGACCACCTGCCGCGGCGGCAAACCTTCGAGCTTCGCTCCGCGGCCAGTCCCGACTTGCGCGTCCGAGTGGGGGTCTTGCTGGACCGCTGGGAGCGGCATGGCACGCCGCTGTGGATCATCGTGCAGCGCAAGGGGTCCGATCAGGAACAAGAGGTGCCGGTCGTCCTTCCCGGCGATTCCATCTACGACGTCTCGACCCTGGATGCCGTGGAGGCGTTCGTGGCTGAGCTGGACCGCGTGCTCACCGATCTCTCCGGCGGCGAGCTGCGTCGCCCGGCCGACCTGGCCCGGCAATTGGAACGCTGGGACGAATACCTGCACCGCCTGGTCACCGTGTGCGAGGAGCAAGAAGGCCTGCATCTCAAAGGGCACGGCGGCTGGAACCGGTATCTCGATTGGCTGCTGGAGATGGACGTGCGAGGCTCCGACTTCACGCTCGCCATCGGCATGCGGCTGCTGTTCTGGGCCGAGCGAGGTGAAACGCCCTGCTGGATCGAGGTCCGCGCCAATCGGCCCGGCGACGATCTCCAGCGGCTCGACCTGGCGCCGCGGCGGCTCCGGCTCGAGGCGATCCAGGAGCCTGACTCCTGGCTGGTGCCGGTCGCGCTCTTGGAGAATCTCGATCAGTTCGCCGCCAGCCTGCGGCGGGTCCTCCGTATCGTCGCGGAGCGCTGCCAGGCCTGCTCGGCAAAAGGCGGGCGATCGGCCGACGCCTAGGGTCTGTCATTCTGAGCGCAGCGAAGAATCACTTGTGGCGCCGCCCGAGACCCTTCGCTCCGCTCAGGGTGACAAGAGCGGGCACGCTCGCACACATGGGCGAGTCTCTCCGAGACTCGCGCCCGCGTCTCGGAGAGACGCGGCCACGTGGGGTGCCCCACGAGAGAGAGTCGGGGCGACAAGACACGGTTAGAACTTTTTGTCGCGGGCGTGCGGGGCTGGGAAGGGCACTTGCGTAATCAGGTGAGAAATGGAAGTCCTTTCCTGGAATGATCTTGTGGCCTTGGATGACCGCAATGTCACGATCCAAGTGGCCTTTTTCGCCTATTCACGGTTGCCTTCTCTTACAGGAGTTGGCCGGTTACGGCGACCTCACATCTCCGAGGCCCCTCTGATCAGAAAGAAGAAGCCAGTGGAAGTGCCGGATGACGAAGCAGAAGCGTACATTGATCCCAGGGATTAGATCATTTCCCGTTTGCGGGCTTTGTTGCCTGCAGCACACCCAGGAGCCCGCCCCACCACTGGTGCCAGCCCGGTCGACGGCGTGACACGTCGAGCATCCCCAGCCTTATCAACTGTTTTTGATGCCGCCCCGTCCCGCGAACGTCGACGATCATTAACCGGCCGCCAGGGCGAAGCACCCGGACAGCCTCGTCGATGGCTTTTGCCCTGGCGCTCCCAGGAATGTTGTGGATGGCCAGACTTGAAACAACCAAATCGAAACTATTGTCCTCGAAGGGCAGGGCGCGCATGTCGCCCGAGTGCAGTTCGATGCGTTCGGCCACTCCCTCGGCTATCGCATTGCGCCTGGTTGCATCGGCAGAATTACCCGATTGGTCGAAGCTGCGCCACAAGTCCACGCCCACGGCTCGACCTGTGGTGAGACGTTGAGCAGCCATCAGAAGAACTGCGCCTCGACCGCACCCCATATCGAGAATGCGCTCGTCACCTCGAAGATTTAACTGGTCCAGCAATTCGGCCCAAACCAAAAACTTGCCGCGAAGCGTGAAGTGCAGGTAAAGCGCGGCGATCATGAAGACGAAGAACACCGCAAAAAAGAGCCGGAAGCGTCCGGAAGTAACCGCCATGTCGATGGCGAGTGCCAGTTCCAGGAAGACCAGGAAGGAGATGAAAGCAAACGCATAAGGGGCGTCGATCCCGTAGGATCCGCGTCGTGGAACATACTGGGACATGTTAGTTCTCTCGGAAACGGATAATGTTCTGCCGTCGAATGTACCACTTCTTACACCTGGCGGCGCGGGTGAATTTGGGTGGCACGCCCCTGAGGTACTCCAAAGGGCGTGCGGATCAAATCTGCCGGACACGCTCTCTTCACAAGACAAAAAAGGGGACGTTCATTCACGATGAACGTCCCCCTGTGTCGGGGCGGCGAGATTTGAACTCGCGACCTTCTGGTCCCAAACCAGACGCGCTAGCCAGACTGCGCTACGCCCCGCGAAGTCGTGCATCCTAGCGGACCCGCCGCGGCGGATCAAACCCGGCTCAAGCACCCCGGCTGCTGCGGAGCAGCCGGGGTGCTGACTTGCGCATTCGCTACGCCGCCTGGCTCCGGGTCTGCCCGGCCCAGGCGTTGAGCTGCGCCCGCAGTCGCTCGAATTCCTCGTGGCTGTCGAAGTGGATCACGATCCGCCCGCGCCCCTCGGCCGAGTGTTTCACTTCCACGCGCGTGCCCAGGGCCGCGCGGAACTCCTCCTCTAGCGACGCCAAATGCGGGTCGCTGGTTCGCTCCGCCGCTTCGTTTTCCGACGGCTCGACGTCGGGCGACACCACCCGCAGCGGCTCGGCGTCCGCCGCGTGGATCATCTGCTTGACCTGCGCCTCGACCTCGCGGACGCTCAGGTCTTCCTTGGCGATCCGCCGGGCGAACTTGATCTGCTCTTGCTCGTCCCCTAGGGGTAGCAGGGCGCGGGCGTGCCCCTGCGAGATCTTGCCCTCCCGCAGCGCCTTTTGCACCGGCTCGGGCAGCTCCAGCAGGCGGATCAGGTTGGCGATCGTCGAGCGGTTGATCTTCAGCCGCCCGGCCAGCTCCTCCTGGGTGCAACGGTACGTTTGCAGATAGTGGTGGAAGGAGGCCGCCTTCTCCAGCGGACTGAGGTCCTTTCGCTGCAGGTTCTCGACGATGGCCAGCTCGACCATCTGCCGCTCGTCCACGTCGCGCACCTGGGCGGCCACGTGCTCCAGGCCGGCCTTGGTCGCCGCCCGCAGCCGCCGCTCGCCGGCGATGATCTGGTACCGGTCGTCCACGCGCCGCACGACGATCGGCTGGAGCAGCCCGTACTCTTTGATGCTCTCGGCGAGCTGCTGCAGCTCGTCCTCGTCGATGTCCTTCCGCGGCTGGTATGGATTGCGGTCGATCTCGTAGACGCTCAGCTCAACCAGGCCCCTGCCCGGCGCGGGCAAAACGGCGCCCGGGGCCACGCTCGCGGCGTCGAGCGACAACGGGCTGCCAAGAAGCGCTTCCAAACCACGGCCGAGACGACGGGCCTGCGACATATCTGCCTCCCCTGAAAGCAAGCTGCGAGCAATTGGGTCGAACACATCGCGTTTGGCCTGGGCGAGCATCGGGCTGTCTCGCAGCTCGTCGGCCAGGTGCGACCAGGGAATAAATCGGCCGCCCGGCCCGGCCGATAAAGCCGCCCTAACCCATTCGGGCGGAAATCTCGATAAGGTCGCCCTCAACCTCCTCGCAGCTTCGCTCGACATGGCCGCACGCGCAGGTTTGCGCGTCCCCCACGTTTCACGTGAAACAACCTAGCTTGGCTCTCCGGCAACCCGCTCTAAAGCAGCCCGGCTGCTCCGAGCAGCCGGGCTGCTGGCGTTTTGAGAAGCCCGGCTTCTTGGAGAAGCCGGGCTTCTCGCCTCCCTTGTCGGTTTCACGTGAAACATCTACGTTTGAAGGCACTGCCGACGGCGCCAGTGTTTCGCGTGAAACATTCCGGCACTGCCAGCACCGGCGGCTGGCAGCGCGATGAGCAGCCTACGCCCGGCTCGTGTCATAAGGGGAGAGGCATTCCGGACGCCAAGACCGATCCTGCTCCCATGAGCCCCCCTTCCCCCCGCACGCTCGTCATCGGCGACATCCACGGCTGCCTGACCGCGATGGAGACGCTGCTGGCCGCCGTGAAGCCAGGCCGCGATGATCTGGTGGTGACGCTCGGCGACTACGTGGACCGCGGCCCAGACGTGCGGGGCGTGATCGACCGCGTGATGGAGTTGGATCGCGCCTGCCGACTCGTGCCGCTGCGGGGCAACCACGAGCTGATGATGCTCGAGGCCCGCCAGGAGGACTTCGACTTCTGGTTCGACTTCGGCGGCCGAGAGACGCTGGCCTCGTACGGCAGCGACGGCTCATCCGGCTGGATCGACAAGGTGCCGCGCGAGCACTGGGAGTTCATCGAGCAGCGCTGCGTGGACTACCACGAGACGGCCAGCCACATCTTCGTTCACGCCGGATTGGACCCGGATGTGCCACTCGCCGATCAGGAGCAGCACACGCTCTTCTGGCAGAAGCTCATCCCGTCGCTTGTGATCCCGCACGTCTCCGGTAAGAGGGTCATCTGCGGCCACACGGCCCAGCACACCGGGCTGCCGCTGAACCTGGGCCATCTCGTCTGCCTCGACACCTGGGTCTACGGCGACGGCTGGCTGACCTGTCTGGAAGTCGAAAGCGGCCGGTTCTGGCAAGCAAACCAGGCGGGCGACCTGCGCGAGAGTTGGCTGGCCGAAACGTAGGGTGGGCTGTGCCCACCAAATGAACGCGGCCTCTACCCACGCGCGTGGTGTTGCCGGGCGTATTTGGTGGGCACAGCCCACCCTACTCGTTGCCT
>JBGQHD010000485.1:0-4780 GCA_041497795.1 Planctomycetia bacterium | reverse complement strand
GGCAGGACCGTGGAGTGACATGAGGCTTGCTTCGACGTGGACAGCACCGCTACGCTGTTGGGCAATAGGCATCTCCTTTGGAATTCTACCTTGAGGCGTCTCCATGCGCTGTGCTCTGGCCTGCTTCGCCCTGTCCGTGCTATTGGGCAATGCCACGGGCGGTGAGTTCAAATTCCGTGCCGAAGAGATCGAAACCAAGCTCGGCGTCGGTTATGCCGTCACGCTGGTGGACATGAACGACGACCGCAAGCCGGACATCGTCGTCGTGGACACCGACCGCGTGGTCTGGTACGAGAACCCCTCCTGGAAGCGGCACACCCTGATCGAGAAGAAGACGAAACGAGACAACGTCTGCATCGCCCCCTACGACATCGACGGCGACGGCAAGCTCGATTTTGCCCTGGGGGCCGACTGGCGGCCGGCCGACACCGTCGGCAGCGGCTCGCTGCAATGGATGACGCGCGGCGCGGCGGTCGATGAGCACTGGACCGTGCATCCCATCGGCGTGGAGCCCACGCTGCACCGCATCCGCTGGGCCGATTTCGACGGCGACGGCCGGGCCGAGCTGATCGTGGTGCCGCTCTTCGGCCGCGGCTCGTCGGCCAAGAACAACTACAGCGAGCGGCCAATCCGCATTCTCTCGTACAAAGTGCCCTCCGACCCAGTCAAAGGCCCCTGGAAGGCCGAGGTGATCAGCGAAGAGCTGCACGTGGCCCACAACTTCTGGCCGGCCGACGTCGATGGCGATGGGAAGCTCGACTTGCTGGTGGCCAGCTACGAGGGGGTCAGCCTGCTCAAGCGGTCGCCGCAGGGCAAGTGGTCGCGCGAGCTGATCGGCACGGGCAATCAGGACAACAAGTCCGGCAGCCGCGGCGCCAGCGAGATCAAGCTGGGCGCGCTGGCGAACAGTGAGAAGTATATTGCCACCATCGAGCCCTGGCACGGCCATCAGGTCGCCGTTTACACGCTCGATCCGCCGCAGGACACGCGGCCGCGGAAGTGGAACCGCCAGGTGCTCGACGACCAGCTCAAGTGGGGGCACGCCGTCTGGTGCGCCAACCTCGACGACGACAAGGACGAGGAGCTAATCATCGGCGTGAGAGACAACCTGAACGGCGAGGTCAAATGCGGCGTCCGCATCTACGACCCGCAAGACCCGCACGGCCAGAAGTGGCAGCGGACACTGCTCGACCCCGGCGGCGTGGCGGTCGAAGACCTGGCCGCCGCCGACCTCAACGGCGACGGCCGCATCGACATCGTGGCCGTCGGCCGGGCGACGCACAACGTGAAGATCTATTGGAACGAGAAGCCGTAGTTGGAGCACGTAGGGTGGGACAAGGCCGCGCAGCGGCCGCCGGCCCACCAAATGCGGGTGACCAACCAGCTTCCGGTGGGCCGGCGCTCGCTGCGCGAGCTGGTCCCACCCTACTTCAGCCGATGCCGTTGCAGCTCCTCGTAATAGGGCAGGCATTCCTCGTAAAGAGGGATGAGCTCCCCCGGCACCTCCTCCGGCTTGGGCCGGTACGGCTGGAACGTCGTCGTTTTCTCGACCTCGTGATACCAGTACTTGGCCCACACCCCGTCGGTGTCGCGCAGGCCCGGCGGCCAGGAGAGCATGGCCTCGCTGAACGGCACGCCCACGGCCTGGCAGAGCAGCGCTAACTGCCCGCGCGGGTCGCTGAGCACGTCCTTGGCGTCCAGCACCGGCGGCGTGCGGCCGGTTTGTTGCCGCACGAGGCGAAAGATCTCGACCTGCTGCGGCAGGCCCGTGTCTTCCAGCCGCGCGTCGGGGACTTTCTTGATGAGCGAGGTGATCATCTCGCGCGGGTCGCGGATCAAGAAGGCGTTGGTCACCCGGCCGAGCCAGCCGCGCTCGATCCCGGGCAGCAGGTGGTGGGCCATGTGCTTTTGGAAGAACACCGCCTTGCCCCGCGGCACATCGCCCGTGAGCCAGGTCACGACCTTGCGCCAGTCGGTCTCGCCGGCGGCGATCACCTCGTCGCCGCCCGGATGCACGCGGCCGGTGACGTGCAAGTAATGCGCATACAGCGGCTCGTCGCAGACGAACGTGTCGGGCCGGTTGCCCCAGGCGCGCATCATGGCCGTGGAGATATTGCGCGGCCCGGACCACATCGCCAGGCGAATCACGGAAGCAGACCTAGGGAAGGACCGTGACGTGGGTAGCGACTCGAAGCGTTACGCCGGAATATAGCCACAAAGAGCACCAAGGACACGAAGGAAACGATGGCATGCAAGCCTGGTTTGACACCGTGTGCGTGACAAGAGTGGCCGCGCCGTGGTCCGTGCTTGCCGCCACGGACGGTGCCCCAACGACCCTCGACGAGTCTCTCGCCAAAGGGGACAGCGGTCATGCGGGTCAGCCACGGCAGGCGATTCGCCCGCGGGCATAGTCGGCGTGCGGCCCCTGGGCTTCCAGGGTGACGTAAGTCCGCCAATGCGGCACGGCCTCCTCGGCGCGGCCGGCTTCTTCGAGCAAGTCGGCCAGGGCGTAGTGGGCGTCGGCGTAGGAGGGATCGGACTCGACGGCCCGCCGGACCGCCGCCATGGCGTCCTCGCGGTCGCCCAGCTCGGCCAGCACGTTGCCGAGGTTGTTCCAGGCCTCGACGAACTCCGGGTCGGTCTCGGTCACCTGGCGGAACCGTTCGGCGGCGGCGGCTTTCTGGCCCACGGCATACAGGACGTTGGCCAGGTTGAAGCAGACGGCGATGTCCGGACCGCCTTCGGCCAAGAGCGCCCGGTAGACGGCGACGGCCTCCCCGAGCTGCCCGGCGTCTTCCAGCGCCACGGCTTCCTCGAAGCGATCTCGCTGGAAGCGCAGCGTCGGCTCGCCGGCTCGCTCGCTGGCCCGGTCGCTGAAATCCAGCAGCATCTGCCCCGACGGCTCCAGCAGCTCGCCGTCGGCCGCGCGGACGACGATCCGCTTCTCGCGGACTTCGAGCCGGGCGAGCCAATCGGGCGGCTCGGCCGTTTGCGGCAGGCAGCGATTGAGCGCCGCCAGGCTGCTGCGGATCTTTTGCACGGCGGCGCCTGAAGCCACCAGCTTCAGCACGGATCGCACGCGGCTGACTTGGCGGAAGTCGAAACGGGGCAATCCGTCGGCCGCGGGCAACGGCTCAATCAAGCCCGCCTTGATGAAGGCCTGGATTTGCCGCCGCGAGATGCCTAACAGGCGAACCAGCTCGACCAGCGAGTAACTGCGGCAAACCGACTCGGCCTGCTGATCGAGGCCGACGCGCTGGAGGAAGCACTCCTCGCCGACGATTTCGAGTGGGGAGCCTTGCTGGCTCAGCCGCCGCGCCTGCCGGAGCTTCTGGGTCAGGCGCCCGTCGCGCTTCAGCGGCCAGCCTTGCTCGCCCACGACGAGGAGCGACGTCTCGGCGTTGACCTGCGGCGAGAAGTCGCCGCCGCAGCGGCGCACCAGGGCGACGGCCTCGGCCCGCGTCATCGAGATCATGGCCCCGGTCAGGGCGACGCGCTGGCCGGCGAGGCAGCGGGTGCCCTCGGCGGACGGACTGACAGTCCGTCCTACACGTGCCCCGTTGGCGCCCCGTGGGGGAGCGCCCGTCGAATCCGTTCGTTGCTTCACCGCTATATCCTAGGGTTCAGGGTTCAGGGTTCAGCGTTCAGGACCGAGCCTCGCTAGCTCTAAACTGAACCCTGAACCCTGAACCCTCTTGCGTCTGTCTAGCCCGAACTCCGCTTCCGCTTCTCCGTCGCCGGCTTCTTTGCTTCTCGCTGTTTGGCGCTGCCGGCCATCTTTCGCGGCGGTTTGGCGGCGGCTTTCTGGCCGGGCGGCTTGATCTGCTGCACGCTGGCCTTCAGCGCCTCCATCAGGTTGATGACTTGCGGCGGCGACTCGGCCGGCGGCGCGACCAGCTCCTCGCCCTTGACCTTGGCCTGGATGATCTCGGTCAGCTTCTCGGTGTGCGTGTCGCGGTATTTGCTAAAGTCGAATTCGTCGGAGGCCAGCGCCTCGACCAGTTGCTTCGTTAGTTGCGATTCTTGTTCGCTGGCCTTCTCTTCGGTCAGCTCATCCTCGAACGAACTGGGCTGCTTGAGCTGCGACGCATAGCGCAGGGCGGCCATCGCCAGCAGCTTCCCGGCCGGCCGCAGCAGCACCAACTGTTCGCGGCCCGAGAGCACGACGCGGCCAACAGCCTGGTAGTTTTCCTCCTGCATCACGCGATGGATCAAGGCGTATGGCTTCTGTCCGACGGCCCCGTCCGGCAGCAGGTAGTACGCGCGGCCCGATTCGTAGAGCGGGTCCAACTGGTCGGGCCGGATGAACGTATCGACCGTGATTGACTTGTCGCCCGCGGCCCGCAGCTCTTCCAGCTCCGCCGGATCGACGATCACGTATTGGTCCTTGGCGAACTCGTAGCCGGAGATGATTTCGTCGTTGGTCACCTCTCCGTGGATCGGGCAGGTCTTCACGTGCTTGATGCGGCTATGGCACTTGTCGTGAAGCTGATGGAACTGAATGCCGCGGCTGGCCTCGCTGGAGGCCGTGTAGGCCTTCACCGGTAAGGAGACCAGGCTGATCTTCAGATAGCCCTTCCAATACGCGTGGGCGGCCATGGGGTCGATCGTTGGCGCGAAGGTTCAATGCACGCCCTCCGTGCCAGTCTGACGACTCCGTATCTCCATTGGTACTTTACGCGCGGACGCCGGGCAACTGGACGGATGCTTTTCTGGCGCGGGCGGGAGTCTTCGGCAGGCGGGATCAACCGATCCTGCCGTGGGTGCGGGCATGTAGTAG
>JBGQHD010000484.1:0-4783 GCA_041497795.1 Planctomycetia bacterium | reverse complement strand
GGGGCGACGGTTGGGGTCGCGGCAGCAGAGGCGTTTGTACTCATCAGGCAGGTACTTTGAGGGAGCTGCACGGACATAGCGCCAACCTGGACAGATACGCCACCGGCGGGTGGTTCTGTGGCTGAGCGCCCCGGGCGAATACTCGTATCCCACGGTCATGCAGGCCGCCGACGGCCGGGTACACATCACGTACACTTGGAAGCGGCAGCGCATCAAGCACGTGGTGCTCGACCCGGCAAAGCTGGAGTTGAAGGAGCTCAAGTAGAGGCGCTCAGGCCCCGATCACCGGCTCGGAGATCGCCGCCATCGTCCGCCGGAAGCTCTCCGGCGAGAGCGGCTCGCGGTGCACGCCGCCGGACAGGTATTCCTCGGCCAGGGCGTCGTAGTCGAACGCGCCGGGTGAGTCGGGCGCGTAATCGAAGATCGACTTGCCAAAGCTCGGCGCCTCGGCCAGGCGGATGTTCTTGCGGACGCGCGACTCGAACAGATGGGCCTCCGACCAGGGCCGGTTCTGCCCGCGGGCGGCCTCGAGGAAATCCTGCACGTCGCGGTCGATTTCCTTGGCCAGCTTGGTGGCCGTCTCGTACAGGCAGAGCATCACGCCGCCCAGCTTGATGCTGGCGTTGATCCGCTTGGAGACCAGTTCGATCGTCTCCAGCAGCTTGCTCACGCCGTGCAGCGCCAGGAAGTGCGGCTGGAGCGGGATGTAGACTTCGTCCACGGCGGCTAGGGCGTTCACCGTGAGGATGCCCAGCGACGGCGGGCAATCGAAGATGAAGTGGTCGAACTGCCCGCCGTCCGCCTTGGCGTCTCGCTCCATCTTCTTGCGGAGCTTGATCTCGCGGCCGGCCACGCCGGCCAACTCCAGCTCGACGGCGGCCAGGTCGATGTCGGAGGCGCACACCCACAGGTTCTCGCCCGCCTGCTGGCGGATGTCGGCCAGCGAGGCGTCCTCGACGAAGACGTGATACATCGACTTGTCGGGCAGCCGGGCCGGCTCGAGCACGCTGCTGAGGTGCAGCGAGGCATGGGCCTGCGGGTCGAGGTCGGCCAGGCACACTCGATGGCCGCGGCGGGCCAGCGCGGCGCTCAGGTTGACGGCCGTGGTCGTCTTGCCCACGCCACCCTTTTGATTGATGATCGCGATCTTGCGCATGCCCGCGCCTCCCTTCGCCGGTTTGATGGTGCTAGCATCGAGCAGCCTGCCCTGTTGCGGGCGGGAGTATACGGCGCTGCCCAGAACGCTTCCAGACGAGTCGCGGAGGCCGTAAGGCGGACACTCTTGTCCGCCGCCCCCGAGCGGATTGATGGTCCCTAGCGGCTTGAATCTCGGCGGCGGCGGACAGGAGTGTCCGCCTTACGCGCCAAGTGTTCCGTTTATGTCACACCCAACGGCCCAAAAGTCTCGAAAAAACACCCGCCCGGCGGGTTTCACGTCTTTTCCCATGACGCGCTTGCCAGCAAGCTAGTCAGGCCTGTGGCGGCGATCCCGATTCCAGCTCGGCTCAATCGCCCGCCGCCGGCTTCCGATAATTGGCAATGCTGACGCTTGCCGTCGCTCGATCGCTTGCATTGCGCGCCGCTTCGCGGCAGTTGCCGCAGCGAAGATTGGTTGAGTTTGACGGCCGAAGCAGCCGAATAATCACCCTGGTCGTTACAACCGTCAAACTCGTCTCGGAGCGCCGCCGCATGCCAGCACGGTCAGGGGGAGTCGCTCGCGCCGCGCGCCGTTGCGGCTTGGCCGCCGCGCGTCATTGCGGCTTGGCCGCCGCGCTCGTGTGGTCGCTGGCCGGCCTCGGCACGGTCTGGGCGGGCGCGCCGCTTTCGGGCACCAGCGACGAGCGGGCGCAGCAAGACGCCCGCCGGCAGATCCCCTACAACAAGCTCTCGGCCGACGCCCGCCGCAAGGCGGATGCCGTGCTCTCCAGCGTGACACTCTACCGCCGGCTGCCGACGCAAGTCATCCGCTGCGATCCGGACCTGTACCACTTCATGACCACGCGGCCGGACGTGACGGTCAACATCTGGCAAGTGCTCGACCTGAGCAACATCCGCCTGTCGCGGACGGGCGAAACCACCTTCCACGCCGACGACAGCGCCGGCACGCAAAGCGACGTGCAGTTCCTCTACGCGTCCCGCGACACGCTTTTGATCTACGCCGTGGGCACGTACCAGGGGCCGCTGTTCCTCTCGCCGCTCCGTGGCGGGGCCCTGCTGCTCTTGAAGACCGGCTACATCCGCGAGCCGGGCGGCAACTACTACGTGACGGCCCGGCTCGATGCCTTCTTCCGCGTCGATAGTTTCGGGGTCGACCTGGTCGCGCGCACGCTGCAGCCGCTGGTGAACGACAACGCCGACAAGAACTTCCGCGAGGCGGCGATGTTCCTTCGCAAGCTCTCGCGGGCCGCGGAGGTCGATCCCGACTACATGGAGCGCCTGTCGCGCAAGCTGACCAACGTCAGCCAGTCGGACCGCGAGCACTTCGCCGAGCTGGCGCAGCAAGCCGCCCAGCGCGCCGCCCGCAACAGCGTCCGCAAGGCCTCGCACACCGAAGAGTGGACCGACGAAACGCCGGAAGACGGGGCGGACGAGACGGTGGCCCCCCGCACGGCCATGCCGCCGCGGCGGTAGCTGCCGCTTGCCGAGCGGCACATTCTTGGAGTTGGCGTGGCCCACGCCGGCAGGGTGAGGCTGGCGGCAGGATGAACAGCATGCCATCCGGCTGGACCTCGTTGTCCAAGTCGAGCCGGTTGCTGCCGTCGTCCGATCGCCCGCGTATTCCTCACATCCGTTACGCTCCCACCGCGCGCGTTGACCGCCCACCACCCGCGACGTAGATAACTTTCGACAGAGTCGAGGTTTTCCTACGAGAGCGCGCATGCCATGAAACGGGGCTCTTTGCTGCTAGTGGACGATGACCGGCACCTGCTGGAATCGATGGCCGAGTGGCTGCGCTCGCTGGGGCACCGCGTGGACACGGCCGACAGCTTCGTCGCCGCCCGGCGGGCCGTGGACCAGACCGCTTACGACCTGCTGCTCATCGACATTCGCCTGGGCGACGCCGACGGCCTGGAGCTGCTCCCCTACTGCCGCGAGCACCGGCCCGACGCCAGCGTGATCCTCATCACCGGCTACGGCACGGTTGAGACGGCCGTCGAGGCCATCCGCGCCGGGGCTTTCGACTTCCTCACCAAGCCGCTGATCGACGACGAGCTGGACATGGCCATCCAGCGGGCGCTCAATCAGCGCGAAGTCATCGAAGAGAACAAGCACCTCAAGGCCCAGCTCGACCTGCGGTTCGGCATCGAGAACATCGTCGGCGGCAACGCCCGCATGCTCAAGGTCTACGACCTGGTCGAGAGCATCGCCGACACCAAGGCCACGATCCTGGTCACCGGTGAGAGCGGCACGGGCAAGTCGCTATTGGCCCGGGCCATCCACCGCCGCAGCGGCCGCAAGGACAAACCGTTCGTCGAAGTGGCCTGCGGTGCCCTGCCGGAAACGCTGCTCGAGAGCGAGCTCTTCGGCCATGTGGCCGGCAGCTTCACCGGCGCCACGGGCGACAAGCTCGGCAAGTTCATGCAGGCCAACGGCGGCACGATCTTCCTCGATGAGATCGGCACGGCCAGCCCCAGCATGCAGGTCAAGCTGCTGCGCATCCTGCAGGAGTTCGAGTTCGAGCAGGTCGGCGGCACGAAGACCTTCCACGTGGACGCACGGGTGATCCTGGCCACGAACGAAGAGCTGGAAGAGCTGGTCCGCCAGGGCCGCTTCCGGCAAGACCTGTATTACCGCGTCAACGTCATCAACATCGAGCTGCCGCCGCTCCGCGAGCGGATCTCAGATATCCCCCTCCTGGCCCGGCACTTCCTCCGCCGCGTCTGCGAGGAGTCGGGCAAGCAGGTCCGCGACTTCGCCGACGAGGCTCTGGCCGCCCTGCAGGCCTACCGCTGGCCCGGCAACGTCCGCGAGCTGCAGAACGTCGTCGAGCGGTCCGTCCTGCTGGGCAAGGGAGAAATCGTTCGCCCGGAAGACCTGCCGCCGCAGCTCATGTCCGACACGCCCGTGGTCTTTCAACCGGCCGGCGACCGCACGCTCAAGCAGGCCCTGGCCGACCCGGAGCGGCAGATCATCCTCGACGTGCTCAAGAAGCACGACTGGAACCGCAGCCTGACCGCCGCCGCCCTGGGCATCAACCGCACCACGCTCTACAAGAAGATGAAGCGGCTGGGCCTGGAAGGCGTGCTGGTGCAACCGGGCGAGCGGTAAGACGATCTCCGAGCGGAGTAGCTCGTAGGGTGGGACCAGCTCGCGCAAGCGAGCGCCGGCCCACCGAGAGCAGTCGAAAGGCCCTGGAGTGCGAAACGGCCGCCCGCTACGTCCCCTGGCGGGTGGCTGTGGGGCGGGGGCGGATGAACTAGCCCCGCAGGGGCGACATGGAGTAGCCACGGCCGTAAGGCGGCGTAAGCCCCTGGAAACCTCGCGAAATCACCGGTCCAAGCCCTGAAGGGGCGACACAGGCGCCGCCTGATGCCGCCCCTTCGGGGCTTTTAGGGCTTTGTTTGCCGAGTTCCGGGGGCTCACGCCCTCGGCTATTGCGTGGCGCCGCTTCGCGGCTAAATCGCCTTCCGATGCGAGACTTGTAGCGATCGCTTGCTCAAGGTTAGCCCAAGTTGGAGAGCCTTTGTGACGGAGTAAGGACTTACGGCGGTTTGGGTCAGTTTATTTCACTACATTTGGAACTCGTCGTCGAGTCGGCGGAGACGGCGGGGGACTGCCAGGC
>JBGQHD010000483.1:0-4786 GCA_041497795.1 Planctomycetia bacterium | reverse complement strand
CACCAACACCTGGACCACTAACGCCTGGACCACCAACACCTGGACCACTAACGCCTGGACCACCAACACCCGGACCGCCAACACCCGGGCCGCCAACACCCGGGCCGCCAACACCCGGACCACTAACACCTGGACCACTAACACCTGGACCACTAACACCTGGACCAACAGCCCGACCACCAACACCCGGCGCCGCCGTTCCGCCCGCTACGCCAGGTCCGCCGAACCCGGGGCCACCGGACGTGAGCGTGCCCGGACCGCCAGGCCCGCCGCCGGAGCCCGAATTGGCTTCCTGCTTGACCTCGAGCAACAGCCGCCAGAGCCTAGCGTATGGCTCGCTCTCCTTGTTCTTGGCCGCGCGCGAGTTGACTGCCTCGACGAATTTCGGATGCCCGGACTTCCGAGCCGCGATAAACTCCTTCTCCTGCCATTGTTCCACGTTATCGGGCAACGTCGGCTGTGCCGGGGTGGAGGCGACCCCACCAGGCGCACCAGAACCACCGACCCCCGTGGTCGATCCGCCTGGGCTCGCGCCGTTCGGACCCGTGGCTCCGCCGGCGCCTCCCGGTCCGCTTGGCTGGGCCGCCGCTCCGGACGAAGAACCGCCGGACGCTGTGCCGCCTGAGGCCGTTCCGACGCCCGCTGGCATGCCGGTGAAGGTGTCTCCGGACTTCTTGTCGCTGCTGCCGCAGCCGGAAATGAAAACGGCCAACGTGGCCAAGGTGACCACCGCGCACAGCGACCGGATCGCGTGATGCCAAGGGGATAGACGCGATGCGGAGGATGTCCGCCGAGCTAAGCTTGATCGAGCCACCGGAGAACTCCTGGGAAGCTGCGGAAGAAGATGAGACGGTCCCGACTGGCCCATACTATCACAAATCCCAGCCGGAAAATCCACCCTTTTTCCGCGATGCGCCGGGACGGAGGTGCGACGCGAGCGAGGAAGGACCGCCGACCTGCCCTTCCCTCGCAAGCTAGGGCCAAAAATGTGACGGTTGGCCTGCCTTCTCGCAACGCCGATACGCATAGAAGCGTCCGGCCGACGTGAGTATACTAGCCGACGATCGCCCGTCGTGTGCGCAGCCGAAGTCAACCGACTTCTGCGGCCCTGAACTCTGGCGAGTTCAGCGACCGGCGAGTTCAGCGACGACAGTTTCTGCCGTTCTCTCCGCTGCCAAAATTCATGAGCGACCAAGAAAGCCAGCTCAGCTCGGCCGAACCCAACTCGGCCGAACTCAGCCCCGCCGAACTCAGCCCGGTCCAATTCAGCCCCGTCGAGAAGCACAAGACGCAGAGCAACTATCTGCGCGGGACCATCCCCCAGGAGCTGGCCGACGGCAAGCCGAACTTCGGCAAGGAAAACGTCGGCCTGCTCAAGCACCACGGCACGTACCAGCAGGACGACCGGGACGCCCGGGCCGTGAGCCGCGCGGCCGGCGGCAAGAAGTCGGACAAAGAGTTCATCTTCATGGTCCGCAGCAAGATCCCCGGCGGCAGGCTGACCAGCGAGCAACTGCTGGCCGAGATCGACCTGGGGGACGAGCTGGGCAACGCCACGCTCCGCGTCACCACGCGGCAAGGGCTGCAACTGCACGGGGTGATCAAGAGCAATCTCCAGCAGGTGATCGCCCGCATCAACGAGGTGCAGCTCTCCACGCTGGGCGCCTGCGGTGACGTGAATCGCAACGTGATGTGCTGCCCCGCGCCGCACTGCAACGATTCGGTGCACGACCAGATGCAGGCCCTGGCCGATCGGCTGGCCGCGCACTTCGCCCCGCGCACCGGGGCCTATCATGAGATCTGGCTCACCGATCCGGCGACGGGCGAAGAAGCCCGGCTTCTTGGAGAAGCCGGGCTTCTGGGCCCCGACGTGGGGCACGTTTCCAACGTGCCGGGCACGTTAAAAACGTGCCCCACGCGCAACGGCCACGAGGTCGAGCCGATCTACGGCAACGCCGACCTGCCGCGGAAGTTCAAGACGGCCATCGGCCTGCCGGGCGACAACTGCGTCGATATCTACTGCAACGACCTGGGCTTCCTGGCCATCTGCGAGAACTTCAACATCGTCGGCTACAACGTGCTGGTCGGCGGCGGGCAAGGCGTGACGCCCAGCGCCGCTAAGACCTTCCCCGCCCTGGCCAAGCGGCTGGCCTACGTCGCGCCCGAGCAGGCGGTGGACGTGGCCACGGCCATCGTCAAAGTCTTTCGCGACTTCGGCAACCGGGCCGACCGCAAGACGGCCCGGATCAAGTACCTGATCCACCACTGGGGGCTGGAGCGGTTCAAGGCCAAGGTCGAGGAGTACTACGGCGCCCCGTTGCCCGAGCCGCATCCCGAAGACGTGTGGGGCTTCGACGACCACCTCGGCTGGTCGGAGCAAGGCGACGGTCGCTGGTTCTACGGCCTGAACGTCGAGAACGGCCGCATCAAGGATGAAGGATCGCTGCGGCTGAAGTCGGCGCTGCGGCAGATTTGCCGGCAGTTGCGGCCCGGCATCCGGCTGACGCCGCACCAGTCGATCCTGTTCACGCACGTCGAGCCGCACGATCGCGGCACGCTGACGGGCATCCTCCGCGACCACGGCGTGCCGCTGTCGGAAGACATCTCGCAAGTCCGGCGCTGGTCGATGGCTTGCCCGGCCATGCCCACCTGCGGGCTGGCCGTGGCCGACAGCGAGCGGGCGCTGCCCGGCATGATCGACCAGTTGGAGATCGAGCTGGCCAAGCTCGGCCTGTCCTCGGAGCAATTCACACTGCGGATGACCGGCTGCCCCAACGGCTGCGCCCGGCCATACAACTCCGACATCGGCCTGGTGGGCAAGACGCTGGGCAAGTATACGATCTACGTCGGCGGCCGCCTCTTGGGCAACCGGCTGAACTTTGTCTACAAGGACATCGTGCCGACCGATGAAGTGGTGCCCACGCTGCTGCCGCTGTTCGCCTACTTCAAGCAGGCGCGGCAGAACGGCGAGACGTTTGGCGACTTCTGCGATCGCAAGGGCCAGGCCGACCTGCTGGCCTGGAGCGAGCAGTACGCGGCGGCGACAGCCTGACGGCACCGCTGGCGGGCCGCACGTGCTCGATGTCAATCCGGGCCATCGCGGATTATTGCGACGCTCCGGAGATGAACGTCGAACGCCCAACGTCCAACTTCCAACGTCGAACAAAGGGCCTCGTTCGATGTTGGACGTTCGATGTTGGACGTTGGACGTTCGATGTTGGACGTTCGCCGGTCTTGCCTCTAGCGGTGGTTGTTCGTATTCTCTCGCGCCTTTCCCCCTCTCGAAAGCTGTCGCTGCGCGCGAAGGCGCGCCGAGGGGTTTCTACCGCCGAGTCGCTCCCATGACCGCGCACGGATGCCGGGGGGTTGCTGCCGCCAGTCTGGCACTGGTCGCGGCCTGCTGCGCCGGCTGCATGTACGATATCTTTGGCGGCAAGGAGGTCACGCAGGCGGTGCCGCCCGGCAAAGTGCGCCATGGGACGGCGCCCACCACCCAGACCGCCGCGGCGGCCACCGACTGGTCGTCTTTGCTGCCCGGCATGGCCTTGCCTGGCGCCAAGAAGGAAGCGCCCCCGGGGGCCCTGCGGGGCGAGCAGGTGGCGGAAGTCATCGAGGGCTTGCAGGCCCTCGATCGGCTCGATCCGCAATCCCGGGCCGCGGTGCAAGCCAGCCTCGACCGCACGCATCCGGCGAACTGGCCGTACGTCTTCCGCTTTCATCGCGAGGCCCTGGGCGGCGCGAAGATGCCGGCGGGCGCGCCGCTGGGCGCAACTCCGCCTGCCCCGGCCGTCGCCTGGGGCTTTCCGCCGAACGAGACCGCCGCCTATCAGGCACGCACGGCGCCCGGCCAGCCGCCCACTGCGGCGCCGCCGGCCAATGCCATGCAGGCGAATCGCTTGCAGACCAGCCGCCCGCAACCGACGAAGGACTCGGCGCAGATCGTCTCGCCACCGAAGGCCAAGCCGCGGCCGCGGCAGCCGAGCGAGTCGGAGGCCCCCGAACAGCGCGGCTTGGCCGACGATCGCGAGTCCAGCCTGGAGCGCTACCTGCGGATGGCCGGATTCCGCGCGGAGACGCCCGCGGCCACGTCGCACGACGAAGACGCCTGGCCGGAAGGCCCCTGGGAGGGGCACCTGGAAAAGGCGATCAAGTCCCTGGAATCGCAAGCCCAGGCCGGCGACGACCCCTACGGCCAGGCGCTGCTCCGCGTGCTGTACGCCGTGGCGGGGCGCCGCGACGACGCGCTGCGGCCCATCCCCGCCGTGGCCGAGGCCGAACGCGAGTTCTGGGTCAACGAAATGCGCGGCCTGACGGAATACCTCGACACCCGGCAAACCGGCAGCCCCGACCGCCGCGCGGCCGAGGCCGCCCGCTGGTTCCGCGACGCCGCCGGGCGGCTGGCCGAGCTGGGGGCGCTGGACGTGCGGAACCTGGCCTTCTGCACGGCCGTCCACAGCTTCGGCTCGCTGGACCGCTTCCCCAAGAACGAGTTTCAGCCCGGCGACGAAGTGCTGCTCTACGCCGAGCTCGAGAACTTCGCCAGCGAATCGACCAAGGCCGGCTATCGCACGGCGCTCAAGGCGCGATTCGACATCTTACAGGGCGCGGGCCGCGTGCACGAGCAAGACCTGCCCCCCGCGGAAGAGGTCTGCGAGCGCCAACGCCGCGACTTCTTCCTCAGCTATCACCTCCGCCTGCCCGCCGGGCTGAAGTCGGGCGAGTACACGCTGCAACTGACGATCGACGACACGCTGGGCCGCAAGACGGCCACACGGTCGATCGGCCT
>JBGQHD010000482.1:0-4787 GCA_041497795.1 Planctomycetia bacterium | reverse complement strand
TGATACCTTTGGCCTTTCTTCCTGAAATAGCGCGCGACGCGCTGCGGGGTCACGTCCTCGATAACGCCCTCGGGAGAAACGCACGTGGCGGCTTTTTGCAGCGCGGTCTCATCGATGTCCGTGGCGAAGATCTTCACGTCCAGCGACTTGCCGGCCACATCCAGCGCCTCCTGCACGAGCATCGCCACCGAATAGGCTTCCTCGCCGGTGGAACAGGCCGTCACCCAGATGCGAAGCTGCTCGGACTCCACCGCCTGCGCGATGAGCCGCGGTATGATCTGTTGCTCCAGATAAGCCCATGCCTCGGGGTCCCGAAAGAAGCTCGTGACGTTGATCAGCATGTCGTTGCGCAGCGCCACACGCTCCTTGTCCGAGTCCGCCAGCAACTCCCTGTACGCCTGCAACGAGTTGCAACCGGCGATGACACGGCGACGCTCGATGCGCCGCGCCAGCGTGGTCGGTCTGTAGTGCGAGAAATCGATCTGCTGGTCGCGTGCCACGATGGCCGTGATTTCCTGCAGCGTGGTCTCCAGGTCCGAATTGGCAACGGCTTTGATCAGACCCCCGGGTGCATTCGTCACATAGTCGTAGACGGCGCGGGCCAACTTATCCGTGGGCAACACATAATCGGCCAGTCCCGTGGCGATCACGCTGCGCGGCATGCCATCAAACTGGGCCGTTTCCGGATCCTGCGCCAGCACGATTCCACCGGCCTCGTTGACCGCTCGGACGCCGCGCGTGCCGTCGCTCCCGGTGCCCGAAAGGATCACGGCGATGGCGCGCTCGTTCAGGTTCTCCGCCAGCGAATGGAAGAAGATGTCGATGGGGAAGTTCGGCAGGTGCCCGCGGGTCAGGTCCTGGTCGATCAGGTGCAGCTTGTCTTGGCAGATCACCACGTTCTTCTTGGGCGGAATCAGGTAGATCGAGTTACACTCCAGCGGCATGCCGTGCTCGACATGGTGCAGCGCCATGCTGGTGTGCCGCCGGGACAGCAGCTCGCTCATCAGACTTTTGAATTCCGGCGAGAGATGCTGGACGATGACAAAGGCGATCCCGCAATCCTGTGGCATGTTGCCGAAGAACTCCTGCAGCGGCTGCAAGCCCCCCGCCGACGCCCCGATGCCGACCACGTAAAGGCACCGCTCGGAGGAGTCGCCGCCTTCGGCCTCCGAACCGCCCACCACATCCTCTGCAGTTTCGGTCCCTGGCGCGACGCCAACTTGCACTGGGGATGCTGGTTCCTGCTTGGTCGCTGATTGCTTCTTCGCCATCGTTCGACTCCTTCACAAACGTTGCCCAGCACCCGTTGCCCGGCACCCGCCGATCGACTGTCCATTTCCAGGTAGAACTGCCGCATTATAGCGAAGTCCTCCGTGGAAGGCTGGCATAACAACCACCATCCCTTCCCCCGCTCGGCCCGCCACGGCTTGCGCTGGTGGGAGGTCGACGTGACCTACTTACTCACCCGCTATGGTCTGTCTTCGATGAATCTGCGGTAGCCGAAGTCGCCAGACTTCGCGTGATTCGCGGGCAAACTCAGGGGCCCAACTTGTTCGCCGCCCGATCCCGACCTAGCGTTCAAGAAGAGTCCTTCCGCCCAGGTTGGAATAGGACGGTCTTGCCATGCGCGCACGTTCTGCGACTCGCACAGCGGTCCTGTTGGCGGGCGTTCTGCTGATGGTGCCGACGGTGACGGCCGCCGAGCCAACGCCCAGCGCCCAGTCGTCGAGCGATCGCGCTGCCGGCGACCAATCCGCCGTCGGCGCAGCCACCACGAACGAGTTCTGCCCCGTTCGGCCCACCGAGCCGGGCCTGGAGGATCACGAGCTGACTTACGGCGGCAAGAAGATTCGCTTCTGCTGCGAGCCGTGCATGCAGGCCTTCAAGAAGAACCCCCAGGCCTACCTCAAGAACCTGCCGCAGTTCGAAGACAACCCGGCCGAGTTGGAGGAAGACCCCGACTCGGCCGATTCGTTCATGGCCCGGATGAATAGCGAGGAGACGCGGCGGCACCTGCTGCTGTTCTCGTCCGTGACGTTGGGCCTGCTGGTGGCGACGTGGCTGCTCCGCGGGCTGTTCCGGCGGCGGGGTTGGCGGAGCGGCGTGCGGCCGGGCATTGTTTGCATGGGCACCTGCGTGCTGCTGGCCGCGGTCGTGGCCCTGTACCTGCGAGCGCGGTCGCTCGACGACGAGATTCACCAGCAGGAGCTGAAAGACCTGCTGCACTTCGCCACGTACCACGACTTCGGCGAAACGCCGATCCCCGCCAGGCCGCCGATGCCCAAGCGGCTGAAGGCCACGTTCTATCGCGGCAACGACGAGCGCAGCCCGCGGCTGTTCAACGGCGGCCACTATCGCACCTGCACGTTCCAGATCGCGTTGTGCGACGAGGCGGGCCGCGAGCTTTCCTACGGGGCGGAGTTGGCTCCTCACGTGGACGAGTCTCTCCGAGACTCGCCCTCGCGTCTCGGAGAGACGCGGCCACGTGCCGCGGCCAGCCGCCTGGGCGTGCGGTTCGAGATCGAGCGCGGCCCGCACACGCCCGATTTCTTCTGGGCGCCCGACCGCATGCAGCGGTACTTCCTCACGCAGCGGTGCGACCCGTTCATGGGCTCCGAGGGTCCGATCGCCGACCGCGTGGACCTGCGGACCGAGCAGGAGATGCAGCGATGGGCGGCGTGGTTTCCCATCGGAGAGGTGCCGGAGAACGATGCCGACGGCAAGCAGGACTACGCCGGCATCATCTACGCCTGCGAAGAGTTCTCCACGCCGGAGCGGATGTACGGCGCTCGGATGCACTACGCCATCCAATACGACATCCACGTCCAGGGCGGCCGCATCGACGCGCAGTCGGACCTGTGGATGGGCGCCCTCTACCGCACGCGCAAGGTCTTGCAATGGCGGCTGCCGCTGGAGCAGTGGTTCAGCCATCAGCCGATTCCCGAGCTGCCCAAACCGTCGGTGAACGACCCGAAGCTGCAGGGCATCAGCGATTACATCCACGGGCCGTCGCATTAGCCGACGGCGCTGTGTCGACGCAGCGCTGTGTCGAGGTCTCCCGACCTCCACACCCACGCGACCGTAGGTCTCTAGCGCCGCGCATCGCACCGATTGCCGTGCGTCCCCTTGACGCGCCGCCCCGGCGTGCCGACGATCGCTCAAAGTACCCGCCGTTGGTGATCCGTATCGTCGTCGCCGGCTACAATCGGAGCTGCCGCGCGGCGGGGTCGGGAGTCGATTTTCGCGGCCGTGCGACCTGCGAATTGCCAACGTCGTTGCCCGCGAAAATCGACTCCCAACCCCTTTCGCGTTCACCCGCCGGTACGCTCCGTCGTCCACTGAAATCCCCTCGGAATCATGCGCTCTAGCTATCGACCCGCTGTTGCAGCAGGGCTGCTCGCCACGCTCGCCGTCTCGCTGCTCATCGTCGGAGATGGCCCGGCCCAGGAGCGGTCGCCCGCCAAGACCGCCACGTCCCCGCCGACTGCGCCGAAGCCCTACGAACCGCCCATCGCCGGCGCCTCGGACGAAGCGGCCAAAGCCATCGGCCGCTTTCAACTCGCGCC
The DNA here is from genome assembly GCA_041497795.1 of Planctomycetia bacterium. Classification (GTDB taxonomy): domain Bacteria; phylum Planctomycetota; class Planctomycetia; order Pirellulales; family S012-138; genus JBGQHD01. Next base: position 1,221 of record JBGQHD010000482.1, on the reverse strand, counting down.
GGGACTGAAGTGCGAGTTGTGGGCGGCCGAGCCGATGCTGGCCAATCCGGTGGCGTTCACCTTCGATGAGAAGGGGCGGTGCTATGTCTGCGAGACGTTCCGCCAGCAGCACGGCGTGGTCGATAATCGCGACCACATGTCGTGGCTCGACGACGACCTGGCGGCCCGGACGGTCGAAGACCGCCTGGCGTACTTCCAGAAGCACCTCAAGGAAAAGCTCGCCGACTACGCGATTCATCACGACCGCATCCGGCTGCTGGAAGACACCAAGGGCGCCGGCCGCGCCGACAAGTCCACCGTCTTTGCCGATGGATTCAATGGCGTGCTCGACGGCACCGGCGCCGGTGTGCTCGTCCGTGACGGCGACGTCTATTACACCTGCATCCCCGACCTCTGGCGACTGCGGGACAAGAACAACGACGGCGTCGCATCAAAAGACACTCCCGGTGAGCGCACCTCTCTCCATCACGGCTACGGCGTCCACGTCGCCTTCCGCGGGCACGACTTGCACGGCCTGGCCTGGGGGCCGGACGGCAAGCTGTATTTCACCTGCGGCGACCGCGGGCTCAACGTGAAAAGCAAGGACGCCGCCGGCAAGGAGTATGCCGTCACGCTGCCGGACACTGGGGCCGTGCTCCGCTGCAACCCCGACGGCAGCGAGCTGGAAGTCTTCGCCACCGGCCTGCGTAACCCGCAGGAGCTGGCCTTCGACGAGTACGGCAACCTGTTCACCTGCGACAACAACTCCGACTCCGGCGACAAGGCCCGCTGGGTGTACGTGGTCGAAGGGGGCAACAGCGGCTGGCTGATGAGCTACCAGTACCTCCCCGACCGCGGCCCCTGGAACCGCGAGAAGCTCTGGCACCCCCAGCACGAAGGGCAGCCGGCCTACATCATCCCGCCGGTGGCCAACATCGCCGACGGCCCCTCCGGCCTGGCCTACTACCCCGGCACGGGACTAAGCGAAAAGTACAACGGCACGTTCCTCTTGTGCGACTTCCGCGGCGGCCCGGCCAATAGCGGCGTGCGGACCGTGAAGCTCAAACCCAAAGGGGCCGGCTTCGAGATCGCCAAGACGGGCAAATTCATCTGGGGCATCCTGGCCACCGACGTGGACTTCGGCCCGGATGGCGCGGTGTACGTCAGCGACTGGGTGGACGGGTGGAACGGGACGGGGAAGGGGAGGATCTATCGCATCAGCTCGTCAGCTTCTTTAGACGG
>JBGQHD010000481.1:0-4791 GCA_041497795.1 Planctomycetia bacterium | reverse complement strand
TGGCTGCACGGCGGGGCGCTGATCGTCGGCAGCCGCCAGGGGCCGCCGCAGCGGCTCTTGGACTTGTGCCGCAGCGAGGGCTTCGCGCTGGTCTCGCTGGACTACCGCCTGGCGCCGGAGGTCAAGCTGCCGGCCATCGTCGAAGACGTCGAGGACGCGTTCGTCTGGCTGCGTGGGCAAGCCGCCAGGCTGCATCTCGATCCGAATCGGCTTGTGGTCACGGGAGGCTCGGCGGGCGGATATCTCACGTTACTGACCGGCTATCGCGTCAAGCCGCGGCCCACGGCGCTGGTGGCCTACTGGGGATACGGCGACGTGGACGGCAATTGGTACACCAAGCCGTCGGAGCACTATCGCCAGCAGCCGCTGGTGAGCAAGGACGAAGCCTACCGAGCCGTGGGCAGCACGGTGCTGACGGGCACCACGGGCGGCGAAGAGCAGAAAGCCCGCGGGCGGTTCTATCTCTACTTGCGGCAAAACGGCCTCTGGACCAAGGAGGTGGCAGGCTTCGACCCGGCCCGCGACAAGGACAAGCTCGACCGGTTCTGCGGCGTGCGGAGCGTCACGGCCGAGTACCCGCCGACGATGCTCGTCCACGGGACCGAAGACACCGACGTGCCCTACGAGCAATCGGCGGCGATGGCCAAGGAACTGGACCGGCACAAGGTGCCCCACGAGCTGGTGACGGTGAAGGGGGCCGGGCACGGCCTGTCGGGCGGCGACAAGAGGCTCGTGGACGAGGCGCAGGAGAAAGCCCTGGCATTCATCCGCCGGCATCTGAAAGCGGAGGCGAAGTGAAATTGTCCTGCACGCCTGCACTACGCACCTGCCTTCAGCCGTTCTCCATGACCCAGTGCGTCGCGCGTTGGACCAGCTCGGTGGCGTTGGCCACGTTCAGCTTCTCCTTGATCCGCCCACGGTAGGTTTCGACCGTCTTGCGGCTGATGTGCATCAGGTCGGCGATGCGCTCGCTGGTCAGGCCCTGACCGATCAAGCTGAAAGCCTCCAGCTCCCGATCGGAAAGGGTCTCCATCGGCGAACGCGGCAGCGGGCTGCCGCTCACGATCCGTCCGGCCAGGATTTGGGCCAATTCGTCGCTCACGAAGAGCTTGCCGGCCAGCACCGTGCGGATGGCTTCCACCACGCAGCGCGTGGCCTGGCTCTTCCGCAGGTAGCCCTGCGCCCCGGCCCGGAGGGCGCGTTCGGCATAGAGGTTCTCCGGATACATCGACCAGACCAGGATGTGCATCCGGGGCCAGCGGGCCTTGATTTGCTTGATGAGATCCAGTCCGCTGCCGGTCTTCAGGCTGATGTCGATCACCACCACGTCCGGCCTGACGTTCGTCATGAAGAGCAAGGCATCGGCCACGTCCTCGGCCTCTCCGCACAGCTCGAGGTCGGGCTGGTTGGCGACCTGCGCCGCCAAACCATCGCGGACCACGGGGTGGTCATCGACGACCAGCACTTGAGCCGGCCTCTTCTTCTGCGTGATGTTGATCATCCCTCAATTGCCTCGCCACGATACAAGTGACTCGACTTCCCCCTTTCGCGGCGGGCTCAATCGTGAGCGTCCCGCCGACTAATCCGGCCCGGTACCGCATGAGCCGAATCCCCAGGCCCTTTTGCTCGTTGAGGGGGAACGGAATGCCCACGCCGTCGTCGGCGATCGTCAACGTCAAGGCGCGGCGGTCTCCGTGCAGGGTCAGGCAGATGCTTTGAGCCCGCCCATGGCGCAGCGCGTTGTTCACGGCCTCCTGGCCGATCAAGAACAAGTGCGTCGCCGTGACGGCGTCATCGACGTGAATCTGGCCGACGGCTTCGAAGGTGCACGCCGTGCCCGTTTGGTCGCGCGTCCGCGACGCGAGCTCCTCCAGGGCGGCCCGCAGCCCCTCGGGGTCCAGCTCCACGGGTGCCAAGCCAAACGACAGATTGCGGACTTGCTGGTGCGTTCGTTCCACGCCCGCGGCGATCTTGGCCGCCAGCTCGGCCTCGGCAGGAGCTTGGGCTGTGAGCTTCTGGGCCAAAGCGCCGGCCATCAGACCCAGTCCCGTCAATTCTTGCCCCACGCTGTCGTGCAGCTCCTGGCCGATGCGGTTCTGCTCCCTGGCGGCGGTTTCTAACACCCCGCCCGTCAGCCGCAGCACGCCGGCGCGGATGGTCATGTACTTGTTCGGCGGAATGATATAGACGTGGTTGGGTTCGACCGCCATGCCTTCGACGGCCTCGGCGACCGGCATGGCGGTGTGCCGGCCGATCAGCTCCGCCACCAGGCTCTCATGCCGGGGATCGAGGTGGGGCATGAGCACGAAGGCGATGCCGCTGTCCGGGGGTATCGCGGCGAAGAGCTTCTTGAAGGCGTCCAATCCCCCCGCCGAGGCCCCGATGCTAACCACGGGCGGGCTCGCGGGAGCGGGACGATGCGCAGGGTCGCGCATAACCACGGTTGTCGCTGAAGATTCCGCGGGAGTTGCCAAGGACCGTGCCATGGGCGCAGCCGCCTTGGCCGTTCCGCGCGCAGCCGCGCGCTTCGCCTTCTTCTTCATTGCCGCGCCCCCCGTGATGTCCTCACTATACCGCATCCTCCGGGCCGGTCGAGCAAACGGCCGGACTGCGGACGCTCGGCCGAATCCTGTAAGGCAAATCCTTACATGACGTAGCGATCTTGCCCCATTTCCAGGATCTGACGGCCTTAGTACCTTCCCAAGGGACCAACCCGCGGCTTCACTGGTGATCGATGGGTTGACCGGTAGCTGCGCTGATTGCCCAGGCGTTTCCGCCCTGACGCGTCACGGCAGTGCGCCCTCTGGCGGGAAGCGAGAGTTGGCGAATGCCCTCATGCGAGAGCGGAGGGAAGACCATGACTGCGCTGGTGAGCAATGACTGTCTGATCGCGCTGCTCGACGACGACCCCGCCGTGCTGGCGTCGGTCCGAGCGCTCCTGCACGAGAACGGTTACCCGGCGAGTTGCTTTGACACGCCGGAGGATTTCCTGTCCACGTGCCCCTTGGATTCGATCGGTTGCCTGGTGACCGACCTGCGGATGCCGGGCATCGACGGCAGCGAGTTGCAGCGGCGCCTGATGGCCGCCGGCAGCACGCTTTCGATGGTCGTGGTCACCGGACATGCCGACGTGCCGACGGCGGTCCGCCTGATGGAAAACGGCGCCCTCACGGTGCTGGAGAAACCCTACGAGGACACAGCGCTGCTCGGGGCCGTGCAGCAGGCGCTCGACCGCAGCCGAAGGATTCACGCCGCCTGGCGGTGGCAAGCGGAGATGGCGCGGCGGTTGAACGAACTGGCGGACGACGAGCGGCAAGTGATGCAGTGCCTCTTGAACGGCAAGGCGAACAAAACGATCGCCTATGAATTGGGGATCAGCCTGCGCACCGTGGACCGGCGGCGGAAAGCGGTGTTGGAGAAGATGCGGGCCGATTGCGTGCCGGAGCTCGCGGCGATGTTGGCCAGCCACCGGCCGACCGAACGCCCGGCCCGTTGGCTGGCGCGGCAATGCTGATGGAGCAGAGGCGCTGGACGGCAACAAGAAGGACTCGCGTTGGCAGACCACGCAGTGCGGAGGGGTGGCTGGGGCTGTAGCGCTAGCGAAAGCCCCAGCGGAAGTGCTAACCAACGTGCCATCCGAGGCGCGCTCAAGCGGCGGCTTCGTTTGACCTGTCTGGGGCTTTCGCTAGCGCTACAGACCCAGCCACCCACCCGCTACAATGCCGGACACATGTTCGGATGCATTCCTTCGTGGCGGGCCGACTGATGGATTCCTTACCGCCGGCTGATTGGCTCGACGAGGTCCTGCACACCGTGAACGAGCTGGGGGGCTTCGGCACGCCCGGCCAGCCGCTCTCGGTCGGGCAGATCACCGCCCAGATCAAGGACCAGCTCGAGACCTCCTTCCCGGAGGTCTGGGTCGCCGGCGAGGTGTCGAACCTGTCGCGGCCCCGGTCGGGGCATTGCTACTTCACGCTCAAGGACGCGGAGGCCCAGCTCCGGGCCGTGCTGTGGCGGATGACGGCGGTGCGCATCCCGTTCGAGCTTCGCGACGGCCTCGAGATCGTCTGCCGCGGCTCGCTGGAGGTCTACGCCGCCCGCGGCACGTACCAGCTCACCGTGCGGCACGTGCAACCGAAGGGGCTCGGCGCGCTCGAGCTGGCCCTGCGGCAGCTCAAGGCCCGGCTGGAGGCCGAGGGGCTGTTCGACCCGGCCCTCAAGCGGCCGCTGCCGCGGTTTCCGCGGTGCGTGGCCCTGGTCACCAGCCCTAGCGGTGCGGCGATTCGCGACTTTCTGCAAGTGCTCCAGCGGCGTTGGCGGGGGACCGACGTGCTGGTCGTGCCCACCCGCGTGCAAGGCGAGGGGGCCGCGGCGGAGATTGCGGCGGCCATCGCTCGCGTCGATCGCTTGCGGCGCAAGCCCGATTGCCTGGTGCTGGCCCGCGGCGGTGGCAGCCTGGAAGACCTGTGGGCGTTCAACGAGGAGCCGGTGGTGCGGGCGATCCATGCCTGCTCGATCCCCGTCGTCTCCGCCGTCGGCCACGAGATCGACGTGACGCTGGCCGACCTGGCGGCCGACGTGCGGGCGCTCACGCCGTCGGAGGCCGCCGAGCGCGTGGCGCCGGACGCGGACGAGATTTCGAATCGCCTGCGGCAGGTCCGCCATCGCCTGCTGGCCGCACTGAAGTCGAAGGCCTCCTCGGCCCGCGGGCGGCTCGACGCCCTGGCCTCGCTCCGCGTGCTGCGCAAGCCGACCGAGCGGATTCATGACCTGTCGCGCGAATTGGACGAC
>JBGQHD010000480.1:0-4794 GCA_041497795.1 Planctomycetia bacterium | reverse complement strand
TGCGCTGGGCTGAATAGTTCCAGCGTCTTGATTTCCGCCTCGATGGTCTCCGACACGGCCGCGTAATCGGGCTTTTGCCCGGCGTCGATCTTCTCGTGCAGCTTATCGAAGGCGTCGCTCAGTTTCTGAGCCGACTTGGTCACCTCGATGAGCTTGGCCTGCGGCACGCTTGAGTTCTTGGCGAATTCCGGCAGCCATTCCAGCACCAGGCTCAGCTCGTCGAGCGAGCGGTGAGCGCGGCTTGGCTTGCCCTCGGTCGTTTCCTTGCGAATCGTGTCGCGGTACGACTTGATCCGTGCCAAGGCGTCCTGGTAGCTCTTGATGCCGGCCTTGAGGTCCTGTTTCTCCTGATCGGTAAGCGGCTTATCCTCGTGGTCGCCCTCCGGCGTCTTGGCGGTCGTCTTCGCCTTGTCATCGGTCTTCGTCTTGCCGGTCTTGTCATCGCCGCAACCCAGGACAAAGGCGGAGGAAAGCAGAATCGCCAGGACGCGGTGGAATCGCTTCAGCATGGGATGGACTCCGTAGGTAGTGAGCTCGAATTGGTGAGGCCAGAGCGGCGATTTCGTAATCGCCCTCTCGCGCAACGTCACAGGCGAAGCAAGCAGACAGCGCGGACTGAAGTGCGCCTGTGCTGCAAGGACGAGGGCGCAAGAAGGCGCCCAGAGAACCAGGTCAAATCACCTGCACGCCGGAGCGCTCAAAGCGCGCAGTATCACACAAGAGAGCGGCGAGAAGCTGCGGCTGGTTGATACATCTCGTCTGCTCAAGCTGAGGAAGGTCATCGCGCCGAGGCGCCGCAGCGGATGACAAGGCGATGGAGAGACTCGTTTCCGCCTGGCTTGGCGCCAAGCCGTCTGGCAATGCCACGAACATCGTCGCCACGAACGTCGTCTCGGGCGACGGGAGTTGGTCACCGGGGGCGTCGCTGGGCGCGGGGACATTCAGTTGAACGCCCAGCAGCCACACGTGCAGGTGTGGCAACGTGCCCGTCACCGCCAAACTTCGTGAAGGCGAATTTTGAGCGTCATGCTTCGCGCGATGATGCGGATCGTCGTTGTGATCGTGGGTATAGGGCTGTGCATGACTCAGCGGGCTGTGGTGACCGTCGTATGCCGCCGCTTGTACCTGACCGAAAGAATCGTGGGAATGTGGCTGATCGCCTTCCGCATGCGCGTGCCACAGCGCGACGCGCGGGGCGCCGGCCAACAGCACGGCCGCCGAGAGCAGCCAACCGCAACTGGCCCGTGCAAAGCCTCGCGTGCAAACCATCATCTGACGCAGCACTAGGTCGTGGTGGAAGAACTCTTGGCCGGCTGTTTGAGATACTCGACCGCCTTCTTCAACTGGGGATCGAGGTTCAAATCCAGGGCGGGCGTTTTGCCGTCGGGACGCAGGGCGTCGCGGTCGCGGCGGTGCTCGGCGAGCTGTTTTCGCGCGGCGGCGTCAAGTTTCACTTCGTAGCCGGCGTCGGGACGGACGCCCCATTCCTCGTCCTCGCCCGCGCCGGGCAGGCGGTGGATGTTCTTGCCGTTGGGCCGCCAGTACGTGGCCACGGTGAGCTTCAGCGCGCTGCGGTTGTCGTCCAGCCGGATCACGTTCTGCACGCTTCCCTTGCCGTAGGAGCGCTCGCCAACGATCACGGCCCGGTGATGGTCTTGCAGGCAGGCGGCCACGATCTCGCTGGCGCTGGCGCTGGCGCCGTTGATTAGCACGGCCATGGGAAAACCGGTGTAGGTGCCGGCGGCGTGGGCTTTGCGCTCCTCGCCACCCGGCTCGCCGTGCTTTCGCCCTTTGCGGCCGCGAACGCTGACGATCACCCCCTCCTCCACGAACAGGTCGCAGACCTCGACGGCCGCGTCGAGCAGCCCGCCCGGGTCGTCGCGCAGGTCGAGCACCAAGCCGCGGAGCCCTTGCGCCGTCAACTGGTCCATCGCTTCTTTGAGCTCGGCGACCGTCTTGGGGCCGAAGTGCACCAGCCGGATGTGGGCGATACCCGCCGAGTCTTCCAGCGTGAACTGCCATTTGGCATCAGGCCCGACGCGGTCGCCCTTCAGCGCCGGCACCTGGATTTCGGCCCGAGTGAGCGTGTATTCCTCCGGATCGGGCTGCCCGTCGTGCAGCACTTTCAAGCGAAGCGACGTGCCCTGTTCTCCCTGGATGCGGTCCACGGCCTCACCCATGGGCTGGCCCTGGATGCTGACCCCATCGACTTCCAAGATCAGATCGCCAGCGCGGAGCTTGGCTTCGAAGGCGGGCGTGCCGGGCAGGAGGCTCTCGATCTTGAGTGTCTTGTGGGCCTCGTCCCAGGAGACATTGACGCCGATGCCGCCAAAATGCTGGTCCAGCTCCTGTTGGAACCTGCGGTACTCCACCGGTTCGATGTACTTCGTGTGCGGGTCGTCGAGGGCGTCGGCGATGCCGGCCAGCCCGGCGTCGAAGATGTCGCGCGGATCGACCTCCTTGATGAAGTTCTCCTCGATCTCCTGCATCACGCGGCAGTAGGTCGAGAACATCCGCCCATAGCGCGAACGGTGCTCGCCGTCGGACTTCTGATAGCAGACCAGCGAGACGCCGATGACGGCAAACAAGAGGTAGAGATTGCGTCGGGGCATGGCCTCGGTCTCTGGGGCGTGTCGGGCGGATGGGCTTCCCGTCGTCTCGCGTTGCCCGGCCGGCAACGTTCCAACCGGCAGGGGGATGCCTCACCGCCCCATTCTACACCGCCCGGCGGGTCGTGGCGAACTCCGGGCGGCGGCGGAGAGGCTTGATCGTGGGGCAGGCTTCCAGCCTGCCGGACAAGCCAGAGATCTCACGGCAGGCTGGAAGCCTACCCCACGGGCTGGAAAGCCTACCCCACGGCCGCCACGGAACATCCGGCACTTCCCGCGGAATCGCCCGCTCCGTCACCTCGGCTCGTGCTCCCCGGGCCATTCGGCGCCACCGGGCCGCCGGTTTGGCGTCTACCTTGGCAAAAGCTAGGCTTTTGCAAGGGCCGCTGCGCCTTGTCGGCGCCAACGGCGGATTGAGGCTCTTTGCAACATGCCGGATCGCTCGCGATGGACACCCCCTGGCCAAAAGTCCTGGTCGTGGACGACGACCCCAGCATGCTGCGGCTCATCAACGCCTACTTGGGCCGCTCGGGGTATCAAATCCGCACGACCACCGGCGCCAACGCCGCGCTGGCCGCCATCGAAGACGAGTGCCCGCACTACGTGATCACCGACTGGCTGATGCCGGGCATGACCGGCTTGGAGCTGTGCCGGCAGATCCGGCAACTCAAGCTGCCGCACTACGTGTACGTGCTGATCGTCACGGCCAAGTCCGACACGGCGGACCTGGTGGAAGGGCTGCGAGCGGGGGCGGACGACTTTCTCGTCAAGCCAATCACCCCCGAGGAGCTCCTGGCCCGCATGCAGACCGGAGCGCGGGTGCTGGGGTTGGAGCAGCAGCTCACCGAGCTAGCGCGGACCGACCCCCTGACGGGCATCCCCGGCCGCCGGGCGCTGCTCGAGCAAGCCGATCGCGAGCTGGATCGGGCCCGGCGCTATCAGTTGCCGTTGGCCTGCGCGATGATCGACATCGACTTCTTCAAGAAGATCAACGACACGCACGGTCATCCTGCGGGCGATGCGGTGCTCAAGGAAGTGGCCCGGCTGCTGGCCGCCAATTGCCGGGGCAGCGATTACGTCAGCCGCTACGGCGGCGAAGAGTTCTGCGCCGTTTTGGCCGAGACGACCGAACATGCCGCCATCGTCTGGGCCCAGCGCGTTCGCGCGGCCATCAATGAGCTGCGCGTCCCGGTGGGGGATCAGGTCCTCAAGGTCTCGGTGAGCTTGGGCGTGTCGGAAATGCTGGACGACACGGCCAGCGTCGCGGCCCTCGTGGACATGGCCGATCAGGCCCTGCTGGTGGCCAAGCAAGCCGGCCGCGACCGGGTCGTGCCGTTCAGCACGCTGCGGGAAGCCCGGTCGCTGCAAGTGGCGGAGGAGGGCAACGCGTTCGACGGCGTGGTGGCCGAAAACGTCATGTCGCCGCTCGTCGCCTGCCTGAACGAAGACGAGACCGTCGGCCAGGCCACCGAGTTCTTCCTCCGCTTCCGTCTCAACTCCTGCCCGGTCGTCGATGGCCGCGGCAAGCTGTCCGGCATCCTCTCGGAAAAAGACGTGATCGGCACGATGACCGATCCGGACTGCTGGAATAAGCCGGTCCGCGACGTGATGAAGCGCAACGTCGTCTTCTACGAGGAGGGGTCGCCGCTGCGGACGGTCTACGACTTCCTGTGCCGCGTGGCGATTCGCCGCGTGGTCGTCGTCAAGGAGGGCATCCCCACCGGGCTTATCAGCCGCGGCACGCTGCTGCGCTGGTACAGCAACTGGCTGGCCACCCACGGCCGGCCCGCCCTGCCGAACCTCGAATCGGCCGACCGCCCGGCGACATCGGGCCTGACGTCGCGGCAGCACATGTCGCACACGGCCACGGCCATCGCCCACGAGGCCTCGGCACTGCAAGAGGCGCTGGCCGGCGAGGGCGACGACTGCCTGCCCCTGCTGATCGACCGGGCGTCGAAGATCCAAGAGCTGATCAACGACGTGCTGGCCGACTCGCGGTCGTTTCTCAGCCCGACCGTGTGAGGCGAGGTCAGAGATCGGAGATCGGAGGTCAGAGGCCGAAGCGAGGTTTGTCCGTAGCACATACCCCCTTGTGGGCGTTTGTGTGAGAAGGAATACAATCGTGCCGCGGAAAAACAACGCCCACGATGGGCTATGCTACGTCGGGAAGGATCATCGCCTTCTT
>JBGQHD010000479.1:0-4797 GCA_041497795.1 Planctomycetia bacterium | reverse complement strand
CTTCTTCTCGTCCAGCAGCGTGCCGGGCTTCCAGTTGGCCTTGCCGTAGTAATCTTCCTGCTGGATATGGGCCGAGGCCACGAGCATGTCGATCAGCACTCGCAGTTGAGCGAACACCGGGCTTTTGGCCGCCAGCTCCGGATAGCGCTTGGTGAAGTCCTCGACGAACCCCTTGCTGGCCAGGTTGACGCCCGCGTTCTTCTTCCGCTCGCCGCCCGCGCCCACCAGCTCGTCTTCGCCGATCAGCTTCACGCCGTCGCCGACCAGCTCCATGGCCAGGTGGTCTTCGCTCACCCGAACGCACTGATAGTCGGGCACGAAGTACCAGCGCTGCATGGCATTGGCGCTCACCTGCGAGGCGCTGGCCCGATCCACGTAGCTCTTGATCGCCACGCCCGGCCGCTCCAGGCCAATGCCGATCAGCTTCTTGCGGTAGTCGGCCTCGATCATGATGTGGGCGAACTGCGTGTCGGGATCGACGCCGTCCACCCGGATGTTTTGCAGGCCCAGGCTTTCGCGCAGGCCACTGGCGACCATCGGCCCGTCGGCCGGCGAGCGCGGCCGCACCTTACGCAGATAATCTTGCATGCGGGCCAGGCCTTCGGCCGTGGGGTCGATCGAGCAGCCGACGACGTTGGGGCCTTGACCGCCTGGTGCGAACGACCGCAACGCCACGACCAGGTGCTTGAGCAGGCAGGTCGGCAGACCCGACTCGACGCCGCGGGTGCGGCCCGACAGGTCTTCGAACCAGCCCTCGGCCGGGCCGGCCAGCACGATGTCGCCCGAGTCGGGATAGAAGAAGACGTACTTGATGCGGGTCAGGCCGGCCAGGCACTGCATGTCGTCGGTCGGCTGGCGGCCTTGGGCGAGCTGCTCGTCGATGGCCGCTTGCAGGCGGTTCAGTGAGACCTTGCGGAGCGGGCTTTGGCGGCCGATCTTCTGATCCAGCCCGGCCTTGGCTGCGGCGATCTTCTGCTTGGTCAGCCGAAAGCCGGGATCGTCGAAGGTGCGGTTCGACAGCACCCCCTTGGCGTCCACGGCCACGCCGGCGGCGGCGGCGCCGCCGTTGCCGATCTGACCGAATGCGGCGGAGGAAGTAAAAACGGCGAGCGCCCAGAGCGCCGCCACGGCAACGAAGGTCCGCGACATGAGATTGCCTCTTCGACAATTGACCGGTACGCCCCCGTCCAAGGACCGGTCGTCCGATTGGAACGGGAGCGTAAAATGGACGCAGTAGTTCATCGCGCCACTTGCGATGGTAATTCCCGCAAAATGCGAAGGCAAGGAAAAAGGTGCCGGGCTGCCGGTGGATTCGGCGGCCCGATGCCGTTGCGGTCAGAAGCCCGGCTTCTTTTGGAGAAGCCGGGCTTCTTGACGCCATTGTCCATGCCGGCCAAGTGGGCTTCGTAGAGCATCCAAATCGGAATGCGCGTGCCGACGATGCAGGCCGCTCCGCCGCACACGCCGGGACGGGACTCGATCAGTTCCAATTTCTTGTCACGTGCAATTATTGGGGGCCTATTCGATTGGCGGGGTTTGGGCACCGCAACTAGCCCTCGATTTTCGCACTCGCTACTGCAGCGCCGAGGCCACCTTCCACAGCGCGTGCGCCACGGCGTCAATCGTCTCCGGCTGTTGCAACAGCGCCGGGTGGTGCAGGACCATCATGTTGTCGGCCGCCCGCTGCGACAGGGCCAGGTCGCCGATCGACCGGCAGCGCCCCTCGCCGCGGCCGGCGAAGCCGCGGAAGCCACTGTCGAGCGAGATACCCTCGGCCTGGGCGGCTTCCAGGAACCGGTCCCGCGTCAGGCTGCTGCCCAGCTTGGGCGAGAAGAGAACGCCGAACTTGTAATAGCCCGGCTCGGTGTCGGCCACGCGGTTCCGCAACGGCTGGAGGCCCGGAATCCGCTCCACCTGCGCCAGCAGCCGCTGGGCGTTTTGCAGCCGGATGCGGTTGCGCTGCGGCAGCTTGGTGAGCTGCGGCCGGATGACGGCCGCTTGCAGCTCGCTGAGCGGGAACGCATGGTTGCCCCGCTCGCAGTGGATCTTGATCCGCTGGTGGATTTGCGCGTCGGCCGTGAGCACGGCGCCGCCGCGGCCGGCGGTCATCAGCTTGCTGCCGCCGAAGCTGAGCACGCCCACGTCGCCCCAGGTGCCGGCCACGCGGCCTTCGATGATCGCGCCGGGGCACTGGCAGGCGTCCTCCACGATCCGCAGCCGGAAACCGCGGGCCAGCTCGGCCACCGCCCGCATCGGCACCACGCCGCCGTGCAGGTGCGAGACGACGATCGCCTTGGTCGCCGCGCTGCAAGCCTGCGGCAGGCGAGAGGGATCGAGGTTGAAGTTGTTGGGATCGACGTCCACCAGCACCGGCCGGGCGCCGCAGGCCTCGACCGCGCGGAAGTTGCCCGCGAAGTCGTAGCCGGCCAGCAGCACCTCGTCGCCCGGGCCGATGCCCAGCCCGCGCAAGGCCAGCTCGACGGCAATGGTGCCGGAGCTGCACAGCATCACGTGCGGCACGCGATGGAAGGCGGCCAGCTCTTCGGTCAGTGCCGCGCACTGCGAGCCGTGGTAGCGCCCCCAGTCTCCCTGAGCGTAAGCCCGCTCCAGGGCGATGCGGATGTCCTCGTCGTGCAGCGGCCAGCCGGGCGGCCCCTGGGCAAAGACCGGCCGGCCCCCCTGAGCCGCCAGCTTGGCGTTATCCGTCTTGAACGTCGGCCCGCGGGGTGTGGTGGACGGTTGCATGGCGACCTCGGGAAAATTCGGAATGCGGAATTCGGAATGCGGCATGAAACGAAATCGGCGATTTGCGGCCTTGCATTCCGCATTCCGCATTCCCAGTTCGACCCCTACTCCATCTATACCGACGGCCCTCGACTTGCTCAATGCGTAGGGCGTCTTTTCCGGGCCACCAGCCAGGCGCTCAAGAAGCCCGACAGGAGGCCGCACAAGTGGCTCTGCCACGAGATGTGCGAATCGCTGGAGAAAACTTGCCAGACCAGGCCGCCGTAGAGGAAGCCCACGGCGGCCGCGATCAGCAGCGAGATGAGCGTTCGCTCCAGCAAGCCGCGAGCGACCAGGAAGCCGAAGTAGCCGAAAATCAGTCCGCTGGCCCCCAGATGCACCTGGCCGGTCCGGCCGAGCCACCAGGCCCCCAGCCCGCTGCCGAGGACCACGATCACCGTCACCCACACGAACTCCCGCAGCGATCGCACCAGCACCAGCGCCCCCAGCACCAGGAACGGCAGCGTGTTGGAAGCCAGGTGCGTCAGGTCGCCGTGCAGGAACGGCGCCAGCGGAACGCCGATGAGCCCCAGCAGAGTGCCCGAGCGGATGCCCAGCTCTTCGCGGAGGCTCACGGGCAGCAGCAGCAGCGCCCACATCAGGCCCACCAGCGCGGCCAGCACCAGCAGCCGGCTCTTGAGCCGCTGAGCCAGAGGTTCTCGGACGGATGCGGCGGACATGGCGATCAGATCAACTCGTCCAGCGGCCGGGCCAGCCGGCGGAAGCCGCGGGGCGACATGGCGACGGTGTCCCACTTGGGCGAGATCAGCCGCGCCCGTTCGGCGTAGTCGTTGAGGCGGATGCCGAGGAAGCCGTACAGCCGCTGGCGAAAGGCGAACAACCGCTCGGCCGGCAGCGGGGCCCGGCTGCCGGCGATCTGATAGGCGAACACCAACAGGCCGCTGAAACTCTGCCCGAACAACCGCTCCCAGTGGGCCAGCCCGCGCAGGTCGTCGCGGGTGGACCAGTTCTTCCAGTATTGCCGGTGGGCGCCGGAAGGGAAGAGCCGCCCTTTGACATCGACCAGCCAGCGGGCTTCGGCCATGGTAGAGGTCGTGGTGGAGACGATGAAGTCGAGGCTCTTGATCGATTCGCCGCCGAGCAATGCCCGCTTGGCCTCGTCCACCGCCACGTACGGCACCCCGCGGCCCCGCAGATAGGCCTCGAAGGCGGCTTCGTAGTGATTGTCGCGGTTGGCCATGGACAGGGGTCAGGGTTCAGGAGTCAGGGGGCAGGAGTCAGGGGTCAGCGCGCAGGATTCGAGGCTTCCTGACTCCTGATCCCTGACTCCTGGCTCTATCCCAGCACCGCCAGCGGCTCGGGCCGCCGGCTGCGGATGTTTCCACCCACCGGCGGCAGCACGGCTTCCATGTACTCTTCCACCTGCTCGGGGGTCTCGAAGTAATGGTCGTAGACGTAGGTGTCGTCGTACTCGCAGTTGTCGGTCGTGTAGTCGCGGCAGATCTGCGGCCGCGTGGCGTAGATGCCGCAGCGGTCGTCGGGCGTCAGGTGCTTGCACTGCGTGTGCACGAGCAAGTACCACGTCCCCTCGTCGATGAACACCGTGGCCGCGTCGTGCAGCAGGAACCAGCGGACGAAATCGAAATCCTGCCGCGTGGACGGCTTGTCGATCGGCAGGGCAAAGTACTTGCAGCACTTGGCCGTGCAATAGTCGCACAGGCACTCGCCCGGCGGCAGCTCCTCCTTGCGAATCTTTGGCCGCCGCGGCAAGGGGCCGGGGCCGCTGGTGGGAATGTGCACTTCCACGGGCGTCTGCTCCTCTCGAAGCCAAGCCTAAGTTCCGTCGCCACGGCTCCAGCGTAGCAAAGGGGCCAGGTAATGACCAGCGCGCCGCGGCCCACGCGGTCGCGCCGCCGGCGGCACGTGGCCGCGTCTCTCCGAGACGCGCTTCGAGTCTCGGAGAGACTCGACCACGTGAGACTCGACCAAGTGAGATGAAAAAAGCCCGGCTTCTTGGAGAAGCCGGGCTTTTCAGCACCGCTCAGAGATTCT
>JBGQHD010000478.1:0-4801 GCA_041497795.1 Planctomycetia bacterium | reverse complement strand
TGATCGGTCACGAGGGGCACGACGAGGTCATCGGCACCATGGGCGAAGCTCCGGCCGCCATCCGCCTGTTGCAGACGCCCGAAGACGTCGATCGGCTGGAAGTCGCCGATCCGAAAAAGCTGGCCTATCTCACGCAGACCACGCTTTCGGTCGATGACGCCAACCGGATCATTTCTCGCCTCAAGCAGCGCTTTCCCGATATCGCCGGCCCGCCCAAGGAGGACATCTGCTACGCCACGCAGAACCGGCAAGAGGCCGTGCACATCCTCTCGGAGAAGGCCGACGTGGTGCTCGTGCTGGGCAGCCAAAACAGCTCCAACAGCCAGCGCCTGGCCGAGCTGGCCCGCGAGAACGGCGTCCGGGCATACCTCATCGACCACGCCCGCGACATCGACCCCGCTTGGTTCACCGGCAACGAGACGGTGCTGGTCACCGCCGGCGCCAGCGCCCCGGAATGGGTGGTGGAGGAGTGCCTGGACTATCTGCGCGAGCGCCACGGCGCCACCATCGAGCCGCGCAGCGTGCGGGAGGAAGACGTGCACTTCCCGCTGCCCAAGGAGATTCGGCTGGAGCTGGCGGGGCGACCCGCAGTGCGAAAATAGACCGGGCTACGTGGCATGGGCATCCTGCCCATGCGTCACGGGCTGGAAGCCCGTGCCACGTCTCCCTGAGATCGTTGGCCACGCTACGCCGCGCCGCTGACTGCCGGCTCGCCAAGGAGCTTATGCAGGTGGAAGTGGAACTTCCCCAGCTTGCCGCCGTAGTTGCCGGCGCCGATGGAGACGACGCCTGGCCCCGCGGCGGCTCGAATGGCGGCGGACATGGCCGCGGCGACCGCCGCTTCACTCGTGCCGTCGATGACGATCTCCAGCGCGCAGTTGGCCCCCTCGCGGAGCTTGGTCTCGACACGGCCCCGTAGCGTGGGGCAATAGGCGTCCGCCGTCGAGGCCACGAGCTTCTTGTAGCGCGAGCCGACCTTGCTGCCGCTGCGGACCACGCCGCCGGGGAAGGGAGCGATGACGTTCAGCAGCCGGTCGAGGGCTTCCGTTGCGCGGCGTGAAGCGGCGAGCGCCGTCTCCAGCGTTTCGGCCTGGAGGATGATGTTGCCGCCGCCGACCCCCTTTTCGACGCCGACGCTCTCCTCGACCAGAAACTCGCCGTCCATCACCGGGATTCGCCAATATCGCCGGCCGGCGATGACTTTGCTCTTCTGAAAGCCGTCGCCGAAGAAGCGGATGTGCTTGCCCAGTGGGATGCGCTCCTCGGCCGCCGGCAGGCCGTCGTACACAGCCACGGTAGGGCACGTCATCAGGCATTGCCCGGCCCGGTTCGGCACGCTCTTGGCCAGCCCTTCGGTCGAAAAGCCAAAGATCAGCACGGCCGCCCCCAGCCGTCCGTCAGGCGTCTCGGCCGGCGTCAGCGGCCGCTCGACGCCCACCTCGGCGTCGCAGGCGATCACGCTCGTGGCGTAGCCGGTCACGGATCGCAAGGCGGCTTGCAGCCAATAGTCGTCGTGCGCCGTCACGATCAGCCGCGTGTAGCGCACGCGAAAGGCTTCAGCGAAGGTGTCTTCGATCAGTGTGGGGCCGATCTGCATGGTGGTCCTTGGTCAGTGGTCCTCGGTCATTTGTAGCCCGACGCCGGGTGTTGAACAAGGAACAAAGAATGGCGACTGGCAGGCACACTAACCCGACGCGCAAGCGAGGGCGGCCACACGTTTGTCGCGATTCTCCCTCGCTTGCGCGTCGGGTTAGCGTGCCGGCGTCTGTCTTGACGTGCAGCGCTGCTTGCTCCTATGGTGCCCGCTGCATTCAGCGATATTCCCGCGCCCGCGCGCACTGCTGTCGGCGGGCCGAACGCTAGCACTCGGGCACGGACGCACGTGTTAGCCACCCCACGCACCGCTTTCCCGTCTGATGGCGACTCCGCGCTCATCGGCGTGCTGGTGCTGAACTACAACGGTCGGGCACTGCTCGAGGAGTGTCTGCCGTCGGTGCTAGCGGCGGCCGAAGCGTCTCGTCATGCCTGCCGCGTTATCGTCGTCGATAACGACCCGGCAGACGGCTCCGCCGAGTTCCTCGCCCTCCGTTTTCCGCAGGTTGAGGTCGTCGCGCGGCCGAACCGCGGTCTGTGTTCCTTCAACGACGTGCTGGCCGCGCTCTCTTGCCCGGTGGCGGTGCTGCTGAATAACGACATCAAGCTCGACCGGGCGTGCATCGATCCGCTCGTCGAGCCGTTGCTGCGTCCGTCGCTCGATGAACAGTGCGGCAGCGCCGTACAGGATAACGAAGCCGCGTCGCGCTGTTTCATGACGGCGCCGCGCTGCTGGCTGTTCGACGGCGTCACCTACGAGGGGCTGAAGACGGCCGTCCGCTGGCGCTGGGGGCTTGTGCAGGCCACGTCGCTGTTTCCCGGCCACGAGAACGTGATCGACGTGCCGGGGCCAACCGCCTCGGCCGGCGCGGCGATGGCCGTGGATCGGCGGCTGTTCCTGGAGCTCGGCGGGTTCGACCCGCTGTACCTTCCCGGCCGGATCGAGGACCTGGATTTTGCCTTCCGGGGCTATGTGGCCGGATATCAAGCGCTCTATGTCCCTGGCGCGGTCGCCTATCACCGCGGCATGGCGACTTTCGGCCCGGCATTCTCGCTCGATGGCTGCGACCACTTGGCCCTGCGGAACACGCTGCTCTTTCAATGGAAGAACCTGCGGCACCCAGCGCACGTGCTTCGACAGGTCGTCGGCCTGCCGATCCGCGTGCTGCGCGACCTGGTGACCGCGCCGTTTTTGCCGCGCGGCCGGCGGCTGGCGACTTGTCGTGCGCTGGCGGCGGCCTGGCAGCGGCGGCGTCAGATTCGGCCCTCGCCGCGGCCATCTGTCGGCACGGCGCGCGAGGCGGCATTCTTTCGCGAGTTTCATCCCCGTCACGTGGCCGCGTCTCTCCGAGACGCCCGCGCGAGTCTCGGAGAGACTCAGCCACGTGACGGCAACGGGAGCGAACGTCTCCGCGACCGGCGCCACCCCATCTCACGCTGGTATCTGCTGCCACTGGCCGATTGGATGGCCAGGCGGCTGGCGCAACGCAGCATACGGCCGTGGCACGTGACGCTTACCGGCGCGGGGATCGCCGTGCTGGCGGCTCTGTGCCTGGGTCTTGGCCTGGGGATGATCGCGGCAGCGCTCGTCCTGGCGGTCTGGTTCTGTGACCGGCTCGACGGCAAGCTCGCGCGGCGGCAGCAGCGAGAAACACGCTGGGGCGCCTGGTTGGATGCCAACCTCGACGAGCTGACGGACCTGGGCTTGCACGGAGCGCTGGCCTGGGCTGCCGCAACGGCGGCGCAATCCTCACTTCCCTGGGCACTCTTCACGGCCTTCTTGTTCGGCAAGTACCTGTTCGTCTACGGCCTGGCGAGCGACGAGCCAACCACCGCTTCGGGGCACGGTGCTCGCAACGACGATACCAGCCACGTCTATCAACCAGCAGCCAAGCAGACCTGGCTACGATGGCTCTACCACCTGCCCGGCAATGCCGACGTGCGCATGCACCTGTTGGCGCTGCTGGTAGCGGCCGGCTGGTGGACCGCGGAGCTGCTGCTGGTCGCCGTGTATTTCAACGCTCGCTGGATCGCGCGCTATGCGCTCGTTGCGCGACGACAGAGTGGTCCGCTCGCTCCGCGAGCGGAGCCTTTGTCTCGCGCAGCGACCCGGCCACATTGCGCGCCCGAAGCCTCGCACGTCGCATGACCTCTTTGCCCACCATCACGGCGGCCATCATCACGCTGAACGAGGAGCGCTCGTTGCCGGCGCTGCTCGCGCGGCTGGATTGGGTGACCGAGATCGTGGTCGTGGATGGCGGCTCGACGGACTGCACCGCTGAAATCGCGCGGCGGCACGGCTGCCGCGTCGCCATGCATCCCTTCGACACGTTCGCGGAGCAGCGCAACCGGGCGCTCGCGCTGGCCCAGGGCGACTGGGTGCTCTCGATCGACGCCGACGAGCGCCCCACGCCAGCTTTCGTGGCCGAGGCGCGGGCCCGCATGACCAAAGCTGATTGCGACGCCCTTCACGTGCCGATCCGCAGCCGCATCTTCGGCCGGCCGTTTCGTCACAGCGGCACGCAGGACGATCAGCCGATCCGGCTCTTCTGCCGCGGCGCCGCGGCCTGGGAGGGGGACGTGCACGAGGTGCTGCGCGTCACCGGAAGCGTGGGCCGGCTCCGAGCTTGGCTCGAGCACGAGACGCTTCCCAACCTGGCGTCGTTTCTGCAAAAAATGGATCGCTACACGGCCCTCGAAGCCCGGCGCCGAGTGGCCGCCGGACAAGCGCCTCGCTGGCGCGATCGCTGGCTCGCTCCGCTCCTGGAAGTCGGACGTCGTCTGATTTGGAAACACGGGCTGCTCGACGGCCCGCAAGGCTGGGCGTTCTGCCTGCTCAGCGGACTCTCGCAATGGATGCTGGCCGATAAGCACGCCCGCTGGTGGAGCCAGCGCGCTCACGTGGGCGAGTCTCTCAGAGACTCGCGCTGGCGTCTCGGAAAGATGCGACCACGTGCTGCGATCGAGTCCATTCACGACCGAACCGCGCACACGGCCCAGGCCCAATGACCCTTCCCCTGTTACCGCTGAACGTCTCTCGAGTGCCGCTCGGGCTGCGCCAGGCGCTCGGACAGGAGGGGGTGCCGTACGTCGATTGCGCGCAGGCGGCTCACCCAGCTCGGTTCATGCTCTTCGATTCGCGCCGCGAGCCGGCGCCGAGTGGCCGCCGGACAAGCGCCTCGCTGGCGCGATCGCTGGCTCGCTCCGC
>JBGQHD010000477.1:0-4812 GCA_041497795.1 Planctomycetia bacterium | reverse complement strand
GATCAAGTCGTGCTCACTACCCCCTGCCCGATGATCTCGCGCGTGTGCCCCGAGCTTTCCCGCGACGAAGGACAGCGGCTGCGCGGCGTGCGGTATCAGGGGATCGTGTGCGCGTCGCTCTTGTTGCGTAAGCCGCTGGCCGGTTACTACGTCACCAACATCACCGACAAAGGCCTGCCGTTCACCGCGGTGATCGAGATGACGGCCCTGGTGGACCCGCAGTCACTTGGCGGCCATGCGTTAGTCTATTTGCCGAAGTACGTGCCCTCGGACGATCCGGCGTTCGAGCGGGCGGACGACGAGCTGCGAGAAGAGTTCCTCGCCGGGCTGCGGCGGATGTATCCGCACTTTCGCCCCGACGACGTGCTGGCCTTTCGCGTCTCGCGAGTGCGGCACGTGCTGGCCATCTCGACGCTCGATTACTCGGACCATCTGCCGCCGCGCGCGACGAGCGTGCCCGGACTGTTTCTCGTGAACTCCGCGCAGATCGTCAACGGCACGCTGAACGTCAACGAGACGATTCGCCTGGCCGAAGAGGCCGTGCCGGAGCTGCTGTCTTCGGCGCCGCCGGCGCCGTCGCGAATCCGTCCCGCTGGCCTGGCATCCATCCCCGCATGAGCGCCACCGCGACACCCTCCGTACGCGTCGTCGCCCCGCCGCGGGACGTTGGCCCAGCAGCTGAGCCCGGGGAACATGCGCCGTCGGTCCCCGCCCCTGCGCCGGGCCTGCGGTTGACGCCGACGGTGTGCTGCCTGTGCCGCGTCGAAGACGCGGACCCCATCGCCGTCGGCGAGGATTTCGAGTACCGCACCAGCCGCGACACGTTCCTGGCGATGCGTTGCCGCGGCTGCGGGTTGATTTATCTAAATCCTCGCCCGGCGGACGACGAGCTACCGCGCATTTACCCGGACGACTACCACGCCTTCGTCTTCAAACCGGAGGAATACGGCCTCGTCTACCGCGTGCGGCGGCGGCTGGAGGCGCGACGGGTGCTGTCGTGGTGCCGCGGCCTGCCGGCCGACGCGCGGATTCTGGACGTCGGCTGCGGCGACGGATTTCACCTGCGATTGCTCAAGGAATATGGCCAGGCGGGCTGGCGTCTCGAAGGAGTCGATACGGACCGCCGTGCCGTCGAGGCGGCTCGTAACTCCGGGCTGAAGGTGCACGAGGGTCAACTCGAGCAGCTGCGGCTGCCGGACGGCGCCTATGATCTCGTCTTGCTCGTCATGACGATCGAACACGCCGGCGATCCGGGCGGCCTCTTGGCGTCGATCCGCCACGTGCTGCGGCCCGGCGGCCGCGTGGTTATCGTCACCGACAACGCCGCGTCGCTCGACGCCTGGCTCTTTCGCGGCCGGCACTGGGGTGGCTATCACTTCCCCCGCCACTGGACGCTGTTCAACTCCGCCACGCTGCGCCGCTTGGCCGAGCAAGCTGGCCTGGAAGCCGCCGGCGTGACGACCTGCATGACCCCGGTCAACTGGGTGTATTCGTTCCACAACCTGCTGGCCGATTGGGGCGCGCCGCGCTGGCTGGTGAACCGCTTCACACTCAAATCGACGCTTTCGCTGGCGGCCTTCACGCTTGTCGATCTCTTGCTCACGGCCATCGGCCGAGGCGGCATCCTGCGAGGCATCTTCCGCAAGCCGGCGGACAACGCGTGCGATGCGCCAGGAGGCCGCCGATGAGCACCGAGAAGCCCGTGGTCGTGCTCGGGGCTGGCCTGGCCGGTTTGACCGCCGCGACCTACCTCCGCCGGCACGGCATTCCCGTCATGGTGTTCGAGGCCGGCCAGCACGTCGCCGGGCTGGCGCGGAGTTTTCAAGACGCCGAGGGCTTCACCTACGACTTCGGCGCCCACTTCATTACCAATCGGCTGGCGGGCGCCGTAGGCTGCTCGGCCACGTGCCGCGACATGGCGCGATACGGAGAGACCGTGTGGCTGCGAGGCCGCCCCTATCGCTATCCGTTCGGGCTGATGCGCAGTCCGCGGCTCTTGGCCAGCGCGGCCGTCAGCCGCGCGAAGGGACTCTTCCATCGCGGGGCACCGCGTTCGGCCGCCGACTGGTACGCCGCCAAGTACGGCCGCCGCCTGGCCGAGGAAGTGGCCTGCCCGCTGACCGAGGCCTGGTCCGGCGTGCCGGCCGCCGATCTGGCGGCCTCGGTCGGCCAGAAGTTCGCCTCGAGCATCCCGCGCACCATCGCGCTGCGGGCGGTGGGCTGGCTCACCAAGCGGACGGTGTCGGTCGGCTATTGCGGCACCTTGCCCGAGTCGCCGCACGTCTGGCACGTTTACCCCGACGGTGGCATCGGCGCCGTGTGCGAGCGGCTGGCCGACGAGGTACGCCCGCAAATTCAGACGAAGACGCCCGTCGAGGCGATCCACGTCGAGGGCGATCGCGTCGTCGGCGTCCGGGCCGGCGGCCGCGATATCGCCGCTTCCGCCGTCATCAGCACCGCGCCCGTCCACATCCTGGCCAAGCTGGTTCACGGCACGAGTCGGCTGCTGCCCCTGGCCAGGTTTCGCTACCGGCCGATGGTGTTCGTGAACCTGCGCTTCTCGGGCCGAGGGTTATTGCCCGACGTGGTGAACTGGGTGCCGGACCGGTCGTCCCCCTTCTTTCGCCTGACCGAGACCGGCACGGCCTTGCCGTGGCTCGTGCCAGAAGGCAAGACACTGGTCACGGCCGACATCGGCTGCGCGGTCGGCGACGCGATGTGGACCATGCCCGACGATGAGCTGGGCCGGCTGTGCGTCGAACACCTGGGCGGCTTGATCCCCGATGCGGCACGCCGCTACCTGGGCTGCGCCGTGCTGCGCACGCCGCTGGCCTACCCCGTCTTCCGCCTCGACTATGAACAAGACCGGCAGAGCTTCGAATCGTCGTCCGGCGTGGAGGGATTGTATTCCGTCGGCCACAACGGCGAGTTCGCGCACATCTTGATGGAAGACGTGTATTGGCGCACGCGCCGCAAGATGCGGCAACTGATGGCCTGGCGGGCCGCGGCTTGAATCATTCCCCCAGATCCATCTGCCGTCCTACGTGCCCCGCGCCCCGCGCTGCCACAAATCATTGTGCGCGCTATTGCGGGACGCTACATTGCGGACGCTGCCGTGTAAGTGCAAGTTAGGCGGCCGAATCGTGATCTCCCTCTCGCGTTCCTGGAGGATGGCCTCTATGACTGCCACGCTCCCACAGCTAATGGAGCAGTGCTGTAAGCTCGGGCTTCGCTGCGACGCGCTGCCGACCGACCGTCTCAGCTCTGCGCTCGCCGCGCTGGCCTGTTTCCCCATGTACATGGTCGCCAACGTACATGCCTGGACCTCAGATCGCCAATTCCGTATCCCTCTCCTGGATTTGCCGGGATTCGAGCATATCCGCGAGGCGTTCGCGATTGGCAAGCAAGAAAGTGCGTTCGAGATGAGCAAGGAACACCGCCGCGTGCTGGGCACTCTGGTCAGCCACGCGCGTCCGCCAGACCTGGTGGTCTACGAGTACGCCGTGGAGACTCTGAAGCAACTGCTCCCACTCCTGTCGCCGGGTTTAGCTGAACGGGTCCGCGCAGCCGTCGCTCGCATGATCATGGCGGTGGCACAGGCGTCGGGAGAGGGCTTTCTCGGGACAGGGGAGAAAATCAGTCCAGAGGAAAGGACCTGCATTGCTCAGATTGACCGGGAGTTGTCGTTGTCCGCTTCCCCGCGGGCAGCAGAGACTCTCAAAGCGATCTCCTAAAGGGATGGTCGTAGAAGACTCCTCCGGCCCGCCTAATTCCCTTTAGTGCCGCGTCGCCGTCCGAACGTGGGGCACGTTTCCTACGTGCCTGGGTTATCGCTGACGGACACGTGCACCCCGACGTTCTTGGCCGCTAATCCCTCAGATCCATCTGCCCCCAGGGGATCGGCATCGTCGTCGGCTCGGCCTGGTGCCGCTGCCGCACGTCTTTGGGCCGCTTCTGGAAGAACTCGACGACATTGCCGAGCTGCTTGACCGCCTCGCGGAAGACGCGCTCCCCTTTCTCGCGCGTGGCCAGCTCCGGCTCGCCCATCACGCCGCGGGGCGAGTACGTGCTGGTCCACGACGTAAGCTGCGCCGGGCCGGCGGACAAGAGATCGACCCAGATGTAGGGGTTGCCGTCGTTGGTGGTGGCGATGTGGTTCTTGATCTTGTCTTTCCGCACGCCCTCTTCGTCCAAGTACAGATAGAGCGACGTCTCCAGCTCGCAGGCGTGGGCGCAGCCGCCGGGGAACTTGCTCTGCCGCCAGCTCGGCAGGAACTCCTTGTCGATCGTCAAGAGGTGCCACCAGGCCAGCAGGTTGCACTCGGCGTCGGTCTCCAGGTTGGTGCGGCGGGCGGCCAGGTCCAGGTTCGGCATGTTCGAGCCGTGCCCGTTGAGCAGGATGATCTTTTTGAACCCGTGGAAGGCCAGCGACTTGGTCACGTCGAGCACCTGCTTGATGAACGTCTCCCAGTGCGTGTTGATCGTGCCGGGGAAGTCCATCACGTGCCCGGTGTAGCCGTAGGCGATCGTCGGCAGCACGAGCACCTTGCCCGGCAGCTTCTGCCCCGCGCCGCGGGCAATGCCGCCGGGGCACATCAGGTCCACATCCAGCGGCAAATGGTCGCCGTGCTGCTCCACCGCCCCGCAGGGGATGATGCAGACCTTCTGCATGCCGATGGCCTCGTTGATCTCGGGCCAGGTGAGCTTTTCGTAGCGATATTCGGTGGCGGCGCGGCTGGTCATGGCGGTGCGGAGGGTGGATGATGGAGGCGGTTGGAACAGACGGATAGCCCACAGGATAGCACCCCGGCT
>JBGQHD010000476.1:0-4826 GCA_041497795.1 Planctomycetia bacterium | reverse complement strand
TCCGCCACGTAGGCTTCCGGGTCGTCGCAGTCGGCAAGTTTCACCTGCGTGATGCTCTGCGTGCTGCCCGCCAGTCGCAGCCACCAACGGTTGTCCTCGCTGGTTTGGCAGGTCCCGCCGAGTTTCTCAACGAGCGCGACCGTCTGTCGCTGCTGCCAATAGGGCTTGAGGTACGCCCGAGCGGCCAAGAGGCCGAGGGCGACCAGCAGGATGAAGAACAGCAGCGCTCGCAGACCAAATTGCCACCAGCGACGTGGCCGGCCGGCGGTGTTACCGGGCTTGGTTTGGTCGTTCATGGCCCTCTCCCCTCCACCGTAGAATACCGCTCAAGATACAGCCGCGCCGGCACTTTGCGGAGCGTATTCTGGGAGCTCAGGTAGCGGACCTTGCCGGAGATCGGCCTCCGGGTACGTGGGGCACGTTTCTAAACGTGCCCGGTAAGGTGCGGATTTGCAGAATCGATCGACGAATCCACGGGCACGTTTGTAAACGTGCCCCACGACTCGCGCTATCGTTTATCCGCCACCAACAAGCGCGAGAGCGCCTGCGCCAGGTGATCTAGCGCCGAGCGATCGGGCAGGGTCAGCGTCAGCCGCGGGCGGCCGCCTTCCTCGACCACACACTCGTCGAGCCGGTTGCGGATGCCTTGCACGATGCTTTGGCTGGGGGAAACCGCGCCAACGACCGCTTCGCCATCGGTCGGAGCAGGCTGCCCCTCCTGCACCAGCTCGCCGAGGAACCGGAACACGGCCCCCAGCAGCTCGCCGCCGGCTGCGGCCACGCGCTCCCGCCGGGCCGTGGGGCCACCACTGTCGTAGGACGGTTTTCCAAACCGTCCGGCAGAATCGGCCTGCTCGGACGGATTGGAAATCCGTCCTACGCCGTCGTCGTTGGCCAAGGCGTTATCGCGCTCGGCCCCATCGTGCGGCTCGCCGGCGGCGACGAGGGTCTCTTCCTCGCGTTTCTGGCTGACGTCGACGTTCGCTTCCGGCTTGGCGCCCAGCAGCACCTCCAGCCGCGAGCGCAGCTCCTCCGCGCCGCTGACCATCGAGACGGTATCGACCTCGGAATTGGCGTCGAGCGCCGCCAGGGCCAGGTCGCGCTTGGCCCCCAGCGTCGTCAGCAGGTTCTCTTCGAGCGTGCCCTCGGTGATCAGGATGTAAACCTGCACGTTGCGCGTCTGGCCCATGCGGTGGGCGCGGGCGATCCGCTGCTCCAGCACGGCGGGGTTCCAGGGCAGATCGACGTTGATCACCGTGTTGGCCGCTTGCAGGTTCAGGCCGACGCTGCCGGCGTTGGTGGTGATGAAGAACCGGCACTCCGGGTCGGTCTGGAACTCGTGCACCAGCTCTTGCCGCCGGGCTTGCGGCACGCTGCCATCCAGTCGCACGAACCGCAGGCCGCGCTTCTTCAAGAGCGGCTCGATCAGGTCGAGCATCGTGGTCCACTCGGAGAAGAGCACGACCTTGCGCCCCTCTTCGCCGGCCAAGTCGTCGAACAGCTCGGCCAGCCGGTCCAGCTTGGTGGAGAAGCCCGGCTTCTGCTTATCGACCAGGAACGTGCTGTTGGCGCTCATGCGGCACATCAGCAGGCTCATCCGCAGCCGCAGCAGATCCATCTCGGTGAGAAACTTCTTGCGGACGATCGCGGCCACGGTCTGCATGTGGGCGTCGTGGATCGTTTTCTGCTCGCCGGTCGGCGGGATGCGGACGATCTCGTCAGTCCGCTCGGGCAGCTCCAGCTTCACCGAGTCGCGCGTGCGGCGGATCAGGACCGGCCGCAGCCGCTCGCGGAGGTCGTCGAGGTGCTTGTAGCCCAGCACTTTGCCCTTGTCATCGACGATGCGGTGATGGTTGAAGAAGCGGAAGCCCGGCCCCAGGCGGCGGTCGTCGATGAACTGCACCACGGAGTATAGGTCGTCCAGGCGGTTCTCCAGCGGCGTGCCGGTGAGCACCAGGGCGAAGCGCGACTTGAGCCCTTTGACCACGCGGCTGGTCTTGGCCTCCCAGTTCTTGATCCGCTGCCCTTCGTCCAGCACGATCAGGTCCCACGGCGTGCGCTCGATGTGCAGGATGTCCTTCAGCACCTGCTCGTAGTTGCAGATCGTGAAGAAGCAGTCGCTGGCGTAGTGGCCGGCCCGCTCGGCGGCGGGGCCGGAGACGAGCTGTACGTCGCGGCCGCAGAAGCGGTGGATTTCGTTGCGCCATTGCGATTTCAGCGACGCCGGGCAAACGACCAGCACGCGGCGGATGCCGGCCTCGCGGGCCAGCAGCTCGGCCACGCCGACGCCCTGGATGGTTTTGCCCAGGCCCATGTCGTCGGCCAGGATCGCCCGGCCCGCCCCGATGGCAAACGCGACGCCGTCGAGCTGATAGGGGAGCAGCGGAATCTTCAGCAGCTTGGTGCGGAGCGGATGGTTCTCCGGGTCCCGGCGGATTTCCTCGACGCGGCCGCGGATACGCTCTTCGTGCAGCCGCTGATGGATCAGCTCCTCGGCATCCGGATAGATGTGATACTCCTGCGGGAGGCCCTCCAGCTTCGTCAGCCGGGCGAGCAGGTCCAGCACGTCGTCGATCGGTTGATTCAGCAACGGCGCCACGATCGCGGCCGCGTCTTCCGGCAGGTCCGGCGGCGCCTCGACGCGCAGCGTGATCTCGCCGTCGTAGCGCAGGTGCACGGCGACCCGGTGGCGGCCGTAAGGCTGCTTGAGCTGCCGCGGCGTGAACTTCCGCTTGGCCAGGGCGGCGACCTTCATCAGGTGCTTGCACGTGCCCAGCGTGTTCGTGCGAAAGTCCGGGCAGGAACAATACGAGGCGCCCGGCTCCAGCCCGCGCAGGGCCACGCGGTAGGTCTTGCCGCTCAGCGCACTCGTGACCGTGTAATCGGTCCAGGGCCGCGAGGGATCGGCCGCGACGATCTTCATCTTCTCGGCCTTTGCCCGCTCGGCGCGCTGGGCGATGGCCAGCTTCACGAGTTCCGCTTCGTCCATGCTCTCGACCGGGATGCGTTCCTTGGGCGGCGCGGCGAGGTTGAGAGCGGTCTTGTTCTCCAAGACATAGGAGAGCATGGCCCCCACGTGTTCGCACGGCTCGTCGCAGGCCGTGCAGTTCCAATGCAGGCGGTCCTTGGCATCGGCGGTGAGCGTGAGCGTGGCCACGGCGGGGCCATCGTCGCCGAACTCGGGGAACCGCACCCGCAGCAGGTCGCCGCCGAGATAGACGTCTTCCTTCATCACCGCGCCGCGATTGGCGCCCGTGGGGATCAGCTTCCTTCCCTCTGGCCCCAGCAGCTTGCAGGCTTGCAGAAAGTCGAGCCGCGACAGGCGATCGCGAAACGAGAGCTTGTGACTGGGCTTGGTTGTCGTCATGACGGAAGACTCCTTGATGAAGAAACGCAGACCGACAGCATCGTACCGCCGGCCCCGAAAACGGCAAGCGATTCAGGGCGCCGGTTGTTGCATCCGCGGCGAGGGGAAGGTTAGATGGTGGAGTCGCGTGGGTATCGCGAGCGTTTTCTTCGCCCTTCGCCCCGTCTCCATCGAGAGTCATCGCATGCGCCGGCTATTCTGCTCCCTCGTCGTGTTGTCCGTGGCGTGTTTGTTGTGCCTGACCTTTAGTCCGGCGCCGGACGCCGCGCCGCAGGATGGAAAGCCCGGCGCGGGCGACGCCAAGGCGCCGATCCGCAAGCCCTACGGCATCGAGACGCGCGTCCCCTGGACCACGTCCCGCGTCAAAGGCTCACCGGAGCCGCCGCCGCCCTACGGCATCGAGGTGGCGTTTCCCAAGCTCAAGTTCAGCTCGCCCTTGGTTCTGGTCGGTGCGCCGGGGCTCAATCGGCTGTTCGTCGCCGAGCGCTACGGCAAGATCTTCTCCTTCCCGCTCGACCGCAGCGCGGCCGAGGCCAAGCTGCTGATCGACCTCAAGAAGACGGTCTACGCCTTCGCACTGCACCCGAAGTACCCCAAGACTCCCTACGTGTACGTCACCTACGTGCTCGATCCCGACAACCCATCCCCCAAGGGCACGCGGCTGGCGCGATTCAGCGTGAAGTCGGACGATCCCTATACGGCCGATCCCGCCAGCGAACTGGTGATCCTCGAGTGGCCCTCGGGCGGGCACAACGGCGGCTGCCTGAAGTTCGGACCCGACGGCTATCTCTACATCGTGGCCGGCGACGGCAGCGGCATCGCCGACGAATTGCAGACCGGGCAAGAGCTGGGCGACCTCTTGGCCTGCCTGCTGCGAATCGACGTGGATCACCCAGACACTAGCCCGACGCGCAAGCGAGGGGAACCAGACACTAACCCGACGCGCAAGCGAGGGAGCGACGCCAAGCAAGGCGGAACCGCCCGCAACTACTCCATCCCCAAGGACAACCCCTTCATCGACACGAAGGGCGCCCGGCCGGAGATTTGGGCCTATGGCCTGCGGCAGCTCTGGCGGATGAGCTTCGACCGGGCGACCGGCGACCTGTGGGGATGCGAGATCGGGCAAGACCTGTGGGAGATGGTCTACCGCATCGAGCGCGGCGGCAACTACGGCTGGAGCGTGCAGGAGGGCACCCACCCGTTTCGGCCTGAACGTAAGAAGGGGCCGACGCCAATCCTTAAGCCGATCGCCGAGCACCCGCACACCGACTTCCGCTCGATCACCGGCGGCTTCGTCTATCACGGCAAGCGGCTGCCCGAGCTGCAAGGCGCCTATATCTACGGCGATTTCGACACCGGCCGCGTGTGGGGCCTGCGCTACGACCGCGCGGCCAAGAAGGTCACCTGGCACGAGGAGCTGGCTCAAACCGGCCGGCGGATCGTCGGCTGGGGTGAGGAC
>JBGQHD010000475.1:0-4855 GCA_041497795.1 Planctomycetia bacterium | reverse complement strand
GTCACCCTGCCGACGCGCTACCGCCGCAGTCCCGCATCGGCCTTGGGAATGACCACCACGCCCCCTTCAGTCACTTCGTAGCCTTTGGCTCGGTCGGCGTCGAGGTCGTATCCGATGCTCGCGCCCTCGGGGATTTTCACCCACTTGTCGATGATGGCACGGCGGACGCGGGCGTTGCGGGCGACGTCCACCCCTTCCAGCAGGATTGAGTCCTGCACGTCGGCATAGCTGTTGACGCGGGAGCGCGGCCCCAGGATGCACCGCCGCACCGTGCCGCCGGAGATGATCGAGCCGAGGCTCACGATGCTGTCCAGCGCCTGGCCGCGGCGAGGGTGCGGCCCCTCCTCGGCGAACACCGACTTGGCCGGCGGCAGGTTCTCGTGGAACGGGTAGATCGGCCAGGTTTGGTCGTAGAGGTTCAACTGCGGCTCCACCGAGACGAGGTCCATGTTTGCCTCGTAGTAGGCGTCCAGCGTCCCCACGTCGCGCCAATAGGCATCCTTCTTGCGGTTCTCATCGCGGAAGGGAAAGGCGAACACGCGCCTCGTGTCGATCACCGACGGGATGACGTTGCGGCCGAAGTCGTGCGCGCTGGTCGGTTGCCCGGCATCCTTGATGAGCTGCTCGAACAGAAACCGCGTCGTGAACACGTAAATGCCCATCGACGCCAGGCAGCGGCCCGGATCGTCGGGCATGCCCTTGGGGTCGGCCGGCTTTTCCTCGAAGCCGATGATCCGCGAATCGCGGTCCACTTCCATGACGCCGAACTGGCCGGCGGCCTCTTCCCGGCGGACCGGCAACGCGCCGACCGTCACCAGAGCGTCTTTCCGCTGGTGCAGGTCGAGCACGTGCTGGTAGTTCATCTTGTAGATGTGGTCGCCGGCCAGGACCACCACGTATTCCGGCTGCTCTTGCTCCAGGCGATAGATGTTCTGGTAAACCGCGTCGGCGGTGCCTTGGTACCACTGCTCGTCCACGCGCTGCTGGGGGGGCACCACGTCGATGAACTCGCCCAAAGAGTGGCAAACGTAGCGCTGCCAGGCCATGTTGACGTGCCGGTCGAGGCTCATCGACTTGTACTGCGTGAAGAGCAGCATCCGCCGGAAGCCGCTGTTGATGCAGTTGGAAAGCGTGAAATCGATGATCCGGTAGCAGCCGCCGAAGGGGACGGCCGGCTTGGCCCGATCGCGGGTCAACGGCTCCAGACGCGATCCCTTGCCTCCGGCCAAAACGACCGCCAGCACGCCTTTGGCACTCAAATGACTCCCTCCCTCAATCGTCGCCCAAGCCGATGCACGAATTCAGGTTGCAGTATGGGGCGAGTCTGATACGATGCACGGTTGACCAATCAACGTCAAGTGCCGCGTCTTCCATCGTTGAGCGGTATCGTTCAACGGTCTGCGTCGCTTGACGAGCGTCAACACCCACGAGTGTCGCCGGCGGCCGCAAGGGCCGGAAGGCGGGGACGGGTGGGCGCAACGCTGGGATCTGTATCAGGTCGTGGCCAAGAGCACGTGGGCGGAGCCGGCCAGATGATCGAAATCCTGCTCGTCCTTTTCAGGCGGCTGCTGGGTCTTCGGTCGTGGGCCGCGCAAGGATCGCCCGCTTTCGGGCCGGTGCGGCGCGACGCGCCGCCATTGGCTCTTCTCGCTCCCGGCCGCTTTTCGGTTCGCTTGGGAGATGCCCGGCGCGCGAGACCGCCGGCCGTACTGCGCCGTGCCCTCGGGGCCGCGGACGCGAAGACGGCGCTGGGGGTGCGCGCGGTGGGCGGGATGCCCGTGTCCTGGCCCGTTCCTGGGCTTCGCCATGGCTCCGCACACCGTGGCGGCGCACACCGTGGTGCTTGCCACGGTGGCGATCAACCTGGCGCAACACGCGGCAGCACACGCTGAGCCGATCGGCCACCTGATCTTCCCGCTTTGCGCGCCACTCTTGGCGGAGCGGTGGCTTTGCCGGTCCCTTCCTCCACCCTCGTCGGCTCGGCCGGCGGGTTCGCGCCGGTCCCGCGGCACTCGGCCAGGCAGAATTGTCGAGGGGAGTGTCCGTGGAACGCATCATGCTGTTGGGCGAAGGTGTCCACCCCGCCTTGATCGTCGTTTTCGTGGTGGCCGCGGCGCTGGCCGGGGCGTTCGTCATCAAGTTTCTCGATCGCCTCCGCAAGAAAGACGTCGAGACGGAAGCCAAGGCCATCCTCGACCGCGCGGAGCGCGAAGTCGAAAACCGACGTAAGGAAATCGACCTGCAGCTCAAAGAGAAGGAAATCCAGCAGCGCGCCGAGGGCGAGAAAGACCTCAACGAAATCCGCCAAGAGCTGCACGAGCGCGAGCGCAAGCTCGACAAGCGGCAAGACGTGCTCGACCAGCAGACCGACCAGCTCCGCAAGCAGGAGAGCATGGTCGAGAACAACCAGCGCAAGCTGGCCGAGCAGATCGCCAACACCCGCAAGCGCAATGAGGATCTCGATCAGCTCATCGTGGACCAGCGCAACAAGCTGCACGACTTGTCGGGGCTCTCTCGGGACGAGGCCAAGGACCAGCTTCTGTCGGCGCTGAACAACGAGTTGCAACAAGAGTCCGGCGCCGTGATCCTGAAGCACGAGAAACAGGTCACGGAACGGTGCGAGGAGCGGACTCGCGAGATCCTCATCACCGCCCTGCAGCGCTACGCGGCCCCGCACACGGCCGGCACCACGACCAGCACCGTCGATATCCCCAGCGACGAGATGAAAGGCCGGATCATCGGCCGCGAAGGCCGCAATATCCGCGCGTTCGAAAAAGCCACCGGCGTGGACGTGATCATCGACGATACGCCCGGCGTGGTGATCGTCAGCGCGTTCGACACCGTGCGCCGCGAGATCGCCCGGCTGTCGCTCGCCAAGCTGATCGCCGACGGGCGGATTCATCCCTCGCGGATCGAGGAGATCGTCAAGGAAACCGAAGCCGAGATGGAGCAAGTCATCCGCAAGACCGGCGAGGAGGCCGCCCAGGAGGCCGAAGTGCCGGGCCTCAACGAGAAAATCATCCAACTGCTCGGCCGGTTGAAGTTCCGCACCAGCTACAGCCAGAACGTGCTGCGGCATTCGATCGAGGTGGCGTTTCTGGCCGGCATGATGGCCGAAGAGATCGGCATGAACGGCAACCTGGCCCGGCGGTGCGGCCTGCTGCACGATATCGGCAAGGCGGCCGATCACGAGGCCGAGGGTGGCCACCCCAAGATCGGCGCCGACATCCTCAAGCGGCTCGGCGAAGGCCGCGAAGTGGTCCACGCCGCCCTGGGGCACCACGACGACCTGCACATCAGCAACCCTTACACCGTGCTGGTAGCGGCGGCCGACGCCTGCAGCGCGTCGCGCCCCGGCGCCCGCCGCGAGACCCTCGAGCGCTACGTCAAGCGGATGGAGGAGCTGGAGTCGATCGCCACAAGCTTCCCCGGCGTCTCGCAGGCCTTCGCCATCCAGGCCGGCCGCGAGGTCCGCGTGATGGCCAGCGCGAAGGACACCGACGACGAAAAGGCCGCCAAGATTTGCCGCGACATCGCCCGGGCCTTCGAGGAAAAGCTGACCTTCCCCGGGGAGATCAAGGTCACCGTGGTCCGCGAGACACGGTTCGTCGAGGTGGCAAAATAGGTGAGTGGTGATTTTGCATTTTGCACTTTGCATTCGGGAAGTGGCCTAGTGCGAATGCAAAGTGCAAAATGCAAAATGATTCTCTCATTTCCTCACCACTCACCACTCACCACTCACCAACCTTGCGCATCCTTCTCATCGGCGACATCGTCGGTAGCCCCGGGCGCGTGATTATCCAGCGCGCCCTGCGGGGGCTGATCGCGCGCGAGGGGCTCGACCTGGTGATCGCCAACGCCGAGAACGCCGCCGCCGGGTCGGGGCTGACCCCGGCCATCTATCGCGACCTGATCGAATCCGGCGTCCACTGTATCACGCTGGGCGACCACATCTACCGCCGCAAGGAAATCTACAGCACGTTGGAGGCGGAAACGAACATCGTCAAGCCGGCCAACTATCCGCCCGAGGCGCCGGGCCGCGACCATGCCCTCGTCACGACCGCCGATGGCGTGCCGGTCGCCGTGATCAGCCTGCTGGGTCGGGTGTTCATGAAGCCGGTCGATTGTCCGTTCGCCGCGGTCGATCGGGTGCTCGCCGGGCTTCCCGCCGAGGTCCGCGTGATCGTCGTGGATCTGCACGCCGAAGCCACCAGCGACAAGCAGCTCATGGGCCGCTATCTGGATGGGCGCGTGAGCGCGGTGCTCGGCACCCATACGCACGTTGCCACGGCCGACGAGCAAATCCTGCCCGGCGGCACGGCGTTTCAATGCGACGTGGGCATGACGGGGCCTTACGACAGCATCCTCGGCCGGCGGATCGACCGCGTGTTGGAGACGACGCGCACCTTTCAGCCGACGCAGTTCGAAGTCGCCAGCGGCGACGTGCGGCTGTGCGGGGCCATCGTGGATATCGACGCCAGCACCGGCCGGGCTACCCACATCCGCCGCCTGTGCGTGAACGAGGCCGAGGCGGCCCAGCTCGAGGCCATCGCCCGACCGTCCGCCCAATCGCCTGCGCCAGCGGCCTGACGTGCGTGGGGCACGTTTCCAAACGTGCTCGAAGCCATGCTTCGCCGCGCTCGGCCAACGGTCACCCCGAGCGCAGCGAAGGGTCTCGGACACTGCCGCGGAGATTCTTCGCTTGCGCTCAGAATGACAGGTGACCGGGCAACGTTGAGAACGTGCCCCAGGGGTCCATGACACGTTTTGGTTTTACGCGGCGGTGCTGTTACAGCGTTGGCGGCGTTGGAGGGTGGAGCGGCGGCGGTGGGAGCAGCCTGGCCGTTGGGCGAAG
>JBGQHD010000474.1:0-4862 GCA_041497795.1 Planctomycetia bacterium | reverse complement strand
TAGTCGGCCAGCAGGTCGTCCAGTTCGTGGTGGATGGCGCCGGGGTAATGCCAAGCCGCGTACTGGTAGGCCGAGCGGCAATCGACGACCACCGCCCCCTCCGGCACCTCGCTCTTGTGCAGATACGGCAGCACCAGATCGCTGGCCCCCAGCGCGGCGATGTCGATGACCTTTCGCGTGGCCAGCGCCGTATCGAGCAAGCCCAGGTCGAACCGGGCTTCCTCCTTGCGGGCCGCCTCGGGCCGGGCGGCCGTCACCGGCTTCTCCGGCACGATCGCACAATACTCCTGCATCTGCGAGGCAATGGCGTACGTGCCGATCCGCCGCGAGCGGTCGATGATCTCTTCCTTGTCCATACCGACCAGCGGGCGGAGCACGGGCAGCTCGGCCACCTCGTTGATGGCACGCAGGTTGGCCAGCGTCTGCGACGAAACCTGGCCGACCGACTCGCCGGTGATCACCGCCTCGGCCCGCAGCTCCTGGGCCACGCGGACGCCGACGCGATACATCAGCCGCTTGAGCACCACTTGAGCGAACCGCGGGTTCACGTCGCGGCGCAGCGCGGCCAGCGGCTGCTCGAAATCCACGACGTGCAGCGTGGGCCGGCTGCCGTAGCTCCAGGAATCGGCCAGGATTTTGGCGCTGGCGAGCACCAGCCGCTCGTGGACGCCGCCGGCCAGGTTGCACAGCACGTAATCGAGGGCCACGCCCCGCTTGAGCATCATCCAAGCGGCCACCGCCGAATCGAAGCCGCCGGAGATCAGGCACACCGCCCGGCCCTGCGTGCCGACGGGCAGGCCGCCGGGGCCGCGGACCACGCCGCTGAAGAAATATGCCGCGTCGGGCCGCACCTCGACCTGCACGGTGACGTCGGGCCGGCTCAAGTTCACCGTGGCGTAGGCGTTGAGCGCCCGGCCCAGTTCAATATGGATGTCCTGCGAGCGAAACGGGTGCTCGCCGCTGCGGTGGGCGCGGACGGCGAAGGTCTTGCCGCGCACGTCGTCGGCGAATTCCTCGTGCCCGACGCGGACGATTTCCTCGAGCGTCGGCGCACACTGCCGCCGCACTGCGGAGAGCGAATGGATGCCGAACACGCGCGTCAGCGGCTCCAAGGCCGTGGGCGAGTCGGCCTCCACGAACAGCCGGCTCCACTCGTTGCGGACGCGATGCCGCACGCCGGCGGCCTGCAAGGCTTCCTCGATGTTGCGCTTCAGCCGCTGTTGAAAGCGGGCCCGCACCGGCCGCGACTTGGTCGTCACCTCGCCGCCAAGGCGGATAAGGTAAAGGGCGGGCTGGGTGGTGGGGGTGGCAAGGGTCACGGGAGGGTCTCTGGAGTGCGGCGACTGGTCGCCGCTTTGGGCGTTTTTCGTGTTGGCGGCATGACCCGCCGCGCGACGATCGGCCTCTGCCTCCAAAAATCCAAAAGCGGCGACGAGTCGCCGCACTCCAAGGGGCCGCCCCATGAGGCTCGGATGAGTAATGGTATTCGATTTCAGCAGGATCCGGCAGTGCGATCATTCTGCTTCGCTCAGTCACAATTCCCTCGCTGTCAATTGACCCTTGCCAGGGTGGTGGATAATTTACGGCTCAGCACGCCGGGTAAGGTTGCCGGGCGATGATGCCCGACGTGACCACACGTAACCGACGCACGATCGCACCTCTCCGCCGAGCATTTCTGAGGTAATCGCAATGGACAGTAAGACGCTGAAGCCCATGCTGGCCGAGTTCATCGGCACGTTTTATCTGTGCTTCGCAGGCATCGCGGCGATTCTAAGCACGAAACCGCCCTACGAGAGCGGCGCCGGGCTCGTGGGGATCGCCCTGGCCCACGGGCTGGCGTTGTCGATCGCCGTGAGCGTGTTCGGCGGCATTTCCGGGGCCCACGTCAATCCGGCGGTCACGATGGGGATGCTGGCCACCGGGCGGATCGACGGCGGCGGCGCGGTTCGGTACATCCTCTCGCAACTGGCCGGCGCCACGGTCGCGGCCCTGGCGTGCAAGGCGATTTTCGCGAAGGAGGCGGTCGATGCAGCCAACCTGGGGATTCCGCTGCCCGGCAAGGACGTCACGTGGGCAGTCGCTCTGTTCACCGAATTCATCCTCACGTTCCTGCTGATTACCTCGGTCTTCGGCGCGGCTGTGGACGAGCGTGGCAAAGCGGTGAAGATCGGCGGCTTTGCCATCGGGCTGACCGTGGCGTTCGACATCCTGGCCGGCGGGGCGATCAGCGGCGCTTCGATGAATCCGGCCCGCTCGTTCGGCCCGGCGCTGGTCCTCTGGCATTGGGATTGGCACTGGCTCTACTGGCTGGGCCCCGTCGCTGGCGGCGTGGTCGCGGCGCTGGTGTATCATCATATTCTGTTGGCCCCCGACGCGCCGGCGCCCAGCGCACCGGCTCGAAAGAACGAACCGAAGCGGGCAGGCGCCGCCCGATAATTCGTTGACTCGCTCGCCGTCAGCTCGCGGCTAAACGGGCAGCGGACGTGCCGCAGCCATTTTCTACCGCTCCGA
Organism: Planctomycetia bacterium; assembly: GCA_041497795.1. Lineage (GTDB taxonomy): Bacteria > Planctomycetota > Planctomycetia > Pirellulales > S012-138 > JBGQHD01. The sequence continues at coordinate 2,351 of JBGQHD010000474.1, read as the reverse complement.
CCACTCATCACTCACCACTCACGACTCACCATGAATCCCGAAGATCGCGTCAAAGAACTGCGTCTCGAACTGCCGCCGCCTCCCAAGCCGGCCGGCGTATACAAGCCGGTTGTGGTGGTCGGCAACATGGCCTATGTCTCCGGCCACGGGCCGCTGAAGTCCGACGGCACGATGATGACCGGTCGTGTGGGGGCCGACATCGACAAGCAAGGGGGCTACAACGCTGCCAAGCAGGTCGGCCTGACGATCCTCACCACGCTCCGCACGTCGCTCGGCAGCCTGAACCGCGTCAAGCGGCTGGTGAAGACCCTGGGCATGGTCAACGCCACGGCGGACTTCAAAGAGCACCCGGCCGTCATCAACGGCTACAGCGACCTGATGAAGCAAGTCTTCGGCGACGACAACGGCGTGGGTGCCCGCAGCGCGGTCGGCATGGGCTCGCTGCCGGGGAACATCTCCGTGGAGATCGAAGCGATCTTCGAGCTGGCGTAATGGCGAAACGCGAAACCAAACGAGAGTCGGTCCGGTATCTACCCATCCGTAAGATTACGGTTGAGGGCTTCAAGTCGATTGCGCACGAGCGGAGCATTGACGTGCGACCTCTGACCGTACTGGCTGGAGCGAACAGCTCAGGCAAATCGAGCATGCTGCAGCCGCTGCTTCTCCTCAAGCAGACTCTCGAGGCGACGTACGACCCCGGTCCATTGCTCTTGCACGGCCCCAATGTGCGGTTCACCCAGGCTGAACAACTCTTCTCAAGATCATGCGGTCCGGCGCCCGCGCAGAGATTCGCCGTCGGCGTTGTTGGCGGCCCTGTGGGAGCTGCTACCACCGAAGTCTTCGGCAATACCATCGAGTTCGCGAACGACCCGAAGGGCGGCGTCACGATCACGCGTACAACCACGATCCTAGGCAATTCGCGAGTAGTCCTTACACCGGACCTATCCGAGGCGTCGATTGCGGAAATCCCGTTGGTGAAGCAACTGCTCTCACATTCCGCTGATCTTCGGGGACAATGGCAAGTAGTACGTCGTCGATGCTTCTTGGAGTTGGTTCTTAAGCCACCCACGGGAATCGACCTGCCCCCCGAACTTCTGGGGCAGTTTAGTGCATTCGCGATGTTCAACATGGCGGACGCGGCTTGCCACAACATCCTGCATATCCCTGGCCTTCGCGGAAACCCCGAGCGTACATATCCGACTACGGCGGTGTCGTCGAATTTTCCCGGCACATTTGAGAACTACGTGGCCAGCGTGATCCTTGTGTGGGAGGCAAACAAGTTCCCGGAAGTCGAGTCACTCAACGACGATTTGTTGGACCTTGGCTTAACTTCTCGTGTCACGGCCAAGCGCGTCGATGATACGCAGATCGAACTCCTAGTGGGGCGACAGCCGACGACAGCAAGTGCCGGAGCCGACGATCTCGTGAGCATTGCGGACGTTGGTTTTGGCGTTTCGCAGGTATTACCGGTAGTCGTCGCGCTGCTGGTGGCGCAACCTGGCCAGACAGTTTACATCGAACAGCCCGAGATTCACCTTCATCCGCGCGCCCAAGTTGCGCTGGCGGGCATGCTGTGCCGAGCGGCCCAGCGGGGCGTTCGGGTGATCGCCGAAACGCACAGCAACCTGCTGCTCTTGGGCATCCAGTCGCTCGTGGCCCAGGGCGGTCTGCCGCCCAAGGACGTGGTCCTTCATTGGTTCGTGCGCAGCGAGAAAGACGGCGCGACGGAAGTGCGGACCGCCGAGATGGACGAAGCAGGGCGGTACGGCGATTGGCCCGTGGATTTTGGCGACGTGGAGTTGGACACCCACACGGCCTACCTGGAAGCGGCGGAGTCGCAGCTCCGCAAGTGATTCACGATGGCTAAGCGATCCGCACGAGGCGTCGCATCGCGCAGGATCGTGATCGATGCTTCCATCGCCAAGGCCGCCGGCTCGGACAATGCCAGCAATCCAGTGGCCATCTTCTGCAGCAAGTTCCTGACTGCCGTATTGAAGATCTGCCATCGGGCCGTTAGCGCCCCATCCGCTGATTCCACAATAGATGAGCCGCGGATTATCGCGCTTTAGCTCCTCGTACCCAAGGCCCAGCCGCGCGAGTACCGCGGCACCATAACCGGTAATCACAATGTCGGCCTGACGCACCAGGCGCGCGAGCTTTTCCCGTGCGGATGTCCTCTTCAGATCGAGCACGATGCTTTGCTTGCCGGGGTTGAGCTCGAGAAACAGCGCGCTCTCAGTTCCAACCATCGGTGGAACTCGCCTGAGCCAATCGCCTTGTGGCGGTTCGATCTTGGTGACCGCAGCACCGAACCGCCGCAGCATCATCCCGCTCAGCGGACCGGCAACGCC
>JBGQHD010000473.1:0-4866 GCA_041497795.1 Planctomycetia bacterium | reverse complement strand
CGCCACGCGCCGGGGCTCGATAGAGATCGAAGCCGGCGAGCGCCTGCTCCAGTCTGGCCCGTCGATCCACGAGCGTCTTGGCCTGCGCCTCCTTGGCGAGCGCGGATGGAAGCACCTCATCCAGCGAGCTGACGCGGGCCAGGCCTTCGGGTTCCCAGGCCTCTGCGGCCGTCCTCAACGCCTGGGGCAACGCCACCAAGCGTTCGACGGAGGACGTTGTCAGCACGTCGATCGCCGGCACTTCCACGCGCTGCGCCGTGGCGGCGGGCAATCGCCAAGAGAGCGCCACGCGCGACGCGCCCGTAAGAGCCGCATGGGGCACATAGCGCCAGCGCGCCCGCCCTCCCACGACTCGCCCCTCGAGTCGCCCCGGCGGATCGGTCACGGCCGGCTCGCCCAGGCCGGCGGGGGCGACGAACGTCACGGCATCCAGCTCGTCCATCACGAACAGGTCGTAGACGACGTCGGCCAGCCACCCCTCGGCCTCTTTGCGGAGGGTCGTGAGCAGGATCGGCGACCTGACCCTGGGGCGGTTGGGCTGGAGGTTGACCTGGAGCTTGGTCCCCGGCGGCGTGGCCAGCGCGGCCACGAAACGGCTGCCGGTGTACCCGTCCGGGGCGCCCGAGGACTCGACGGCAGCGTCCGGCCCCGTCGCCGCGCTGCCCGATGCCGAGTCGCTGGGCGCCGGCTTCTTGCTCGTCTTGGACGGCTCAAGAGTCACCCGCACCGTCGGCTGACGAGAGACGCGCGTCTCGGCAGACGTGGTCAACGCCTGGTCACGGTCAAACTGGATCGCGGGAAGGGTGACGGCGCCGCTGGCTGCAACGGGTAGGAAGCCGTGGATCTCGATGCGCTGGGTCCCGGCCGCTCGGTCGCGCAAGAACACGTTGAGCGCGCCGGGGGTGGCGCCCGTGCCCGCCGCTGCGGTCCAGTGCGCTTCCCGCCTTTGACTGCCTTCCGTCACGGTCACTTGCTCAACGACCAGGTCGCTGGGCAGCGTCAGCCGGTGGTGGAAACAGGGCGCGGCCGTTGTGGTCACGTCGGCTTGGAATTTCACTTCCGCGCGACCCGAGCCGAAGTCCACCCACAGCGTCTGCTGCACGGCGCGGCGCAGCTCGCGCGGCCGCACGGCGAGCGACCAATCGGGTCCGACTTCGCTGCCATCGCGGACCAGCAGCGGCTGGCCGTCTTTGTCTCCCCAAGCGGCGAGGAACTCGCCTACACTCGTCCGCGGCTTGCCCTTGGGAGCCGTCTGATCGTATTCCAAGTCCGCATCCACGCTGACCGCCAACCGCCGCCGATCGACGGGCACGTCGACGACGGTCACGCGGGGATAACGCAGCCGGCCGATGCCGTGCGTGTCCTCGACCAAGAACTCGCCCTCGACCGAGAACCGGCCCGAACGGGCCGGATCGAGCGTCAGCGTGAACCCCTGCGGGCCGACGGCCGTCCGCGGCGCCGAGAGCGATTCGCCCTCGTGGCGAATCTTCAGGCCCTCCCCGTCGCGGAAATCGCCGTTGAGGCGGAGCCGGCGGTCGGCGGCCAGGCGGAATTGCCGGATTTGCCCGCGGTGCACGTTGAACACCCACTTGGCCCGCAGCGAAACCGCCCCGGTCTTGACCCGCAGCCAGAGCAGCTCGTCCACTTCGGCCTTGGGCGGCTGCGAGGCGACGCCGGCCGGCCAGCGGACGACCAGGCGGTCGGTCGGCCCCAGTTCGCCCCGCAGCACGCGGCCGCTGCGCGTTACGGCGCCGGTCGCGGAGACCAGTTCCGCCGAGGCGATGTCCGCGGTGGGAAATGCGAGACTCACCTGCGCGCCGGCCACCGGCGGCAGGGGATGCTCCAGTTGCCAGCTCGCGCCGTCCGCCCGCAGGTTGGGCCGAAGTTGCAGCTCCAGCGCGTGCGCGCCGGCCTTGGGCACGTCCAGAGTGCAGGCCCGTCCCGCCGCATCCCACGCCAGGCCGATCAATTGCCCGTCGAGCAGCGCGTCCAAGGGGCGAAACGGCCCCAGTGGTGAGCCGAAGTCCAACCGCACGCGCGTGGGGCCCCCCGCGGTCCTGAGGCCAAAGGTAGCCGTCAGCGAAGGAGGAACCACCGTGCCGGTTGCCGGCGGCGCGGAGATCCGCCCCACGTAATCGGCCCGTTCGATCATCCAGGGATGCTCGCTGGCGGCCTCGAGCCGTCGCTGTCGCCATCGTTCCCAGAGGGCTTCCGGCACGTGCACGACCTTCTCCCCTTCCGGCAGGGCGGCATCCGTCGGGACGATGACGGGCGGCGGCGCTTCCTCGGCCGCCTGGCCCGGGCCGCCCGCGTGCCCGACGACCAGCGCCAGGCCGATCACGCTCAGCGTGCTGGCATGCGCCAGGGACGAGGCGGTCGGGGGTTCGCCGGGCGCTGATGCCGCCGTGGACGGGCGGCTTCGCGACCAGAGGACCGTCAGCAGAAGACCGGCGAGGAAGCCCCACAGCATGCCCCCCGCGACGGGCACACAGTATCCGGGCACCAGCATGGCGGCGGCGACGAGCGCGGCGGCAGCCAGGGCGATCTGCTTGCCCGACCGCGGGCCAAAGCAACACACGCCGAGCGACACCGCCAGAAACATCGCCCAGCCGACGGCATCCAAGGTTCGCTGATGAACGATCTGCGCGGTGAGTGGCGAATCCGCCGCCCCCAAGAGCGTATGAGACCGCCACCCTGCGCGGAGGGTACGATCCGCCTTGGAGAGCGGCGACGCTTCCTCGCGCGCCGGATTCCCATCATCGCTCATGCTGGCCAGCGGACCCAGCAGCCGCCGCGCCCAGGACGCTCCGCCGGTGGCGGGGGCCAACGACTGCCAAGGAGGAGCGGAGAGCACCTCGTAGCCAGGCGGCGCGATGATCCGCCAGGCGCACTGGAGCACCGGCAGATCGCTCCCGCCAGATTGCAAGCGAGGCAGGACCGGCTCGACGGTGGTGAACAGTCCTAGTCCGGGGAACTCGGCGTCGTAGTCCACTTCAACCTGCCGGCGACCTCTATCGAGCGGAATCGTGATCGCCTCGGCATCATCCGGTTGCACGGGAACCAAGACGCCATCAATGCGCACTTCGACGTGCTCGGCTCCGCTGGGAAGCAACAACTGCGCTGCCGACAAGCCGTGGTTCTCGATCTCGAACGTCGCCAAATGCCGCACGCCGCCCGAGGGCTGATGGGACGAGTCGAGGCGAGCGCGGCGGACGATGGCGCCGGGCGTGCCCACGCCGTCCGCGTCGCGGATGACGGTGATGGCAGCCTGGTGAGTTGCGGCGTCGCGAACCTTGTCGGCGGCCACGAGGGCCTGTACGTCAAGTGTCGTCGGCAGGCTGGCCCGCGATCGCTCGGCCACGACTTCCAACTGGGGCGTGGCCGCATCGACGGCCAGCACCAGTCCCTGCGGTGGGCGATCGACAGGTGACCGCTCGTTGTTGAAGAGCCGCCGCTGGGCGGCCGTCAAGTCGCCGGCGGCCAGCTCGCGGACACCGGCCGAGTCGCCCAGCCGCACCGTGCCGCCGCCGGGTGCGGCGTCCACGCTCCACAAGCGCTCCACGGGGCGAGCATCGCGGAACGTGAGCATCAGCAAATCGTCCCATCCCAGCGGCGCGGGGCGCACAGCCCCGGCCGAGGCCAGATGGCGGCCCGTCAACGCCAATCGCAGCGACTCGCCGGCTTTCAGCGGCTTGGCCAGGCGAATGTGCACCAAGAGGGCGAGGGGCTGTCGCTCCAGCTCCCAGTCGGTCAAAGCATCGCTGGGCGTCGCCTCGACCGCTTCCAACGACCATCGCACCCCCACCTCGGCCCACAGGTCGAAGCACTCGCCCTCCAGGCAGGTCACGTCGGCGGACGTTCGGCCGCTCAGCTCGTTGGGCCCCCACGTCACGCGGGTGGCCTGCGAGACTTCGATCCGCGGTCGCCCGCGCGCCACGAGCACTTCGACGCCCGCCTCGGGACCAAAGAGGCGGACCGAGAGCTGAGACCCCAAGAAGAGCTGAGACCCCTGCCCGAAGCTCTGCGGCTCGAGTCCCGTCCACTGCCGGCCGCCGCGCGTGGTGAGTCCGGCCAACGACAGCGACTTCTCCAGCCAGACAGTCGCCACCCCCTCCTGCCAGAACACCCCTCGAGGGCGAACGGTCGGCAGCGCGCTGCTCCTGTCCAGCCGCAGCGGCGCCGTGGCCTCGACGTGGATCACCTGTTTCGGCCCGGACAGCGGCTGCGGAAGGTGCAGCCGGACGCGGGGCGCATCGGGCGGGCTCCACGAGATGCGCTGCTTCGCCCCCGTGGTGGCCCCCAACAGCACGAGCCCCGGCGCCAGGTCTACCTCCAGCTCCTGGAGAGGTCCGCCGGTCACGTCCAGCGACAAGTCAGTCTGCACGTCGATGCCCTGCGGCCAGAGCCGGTAGGTATAAGACTGCCGCAGCGTGACGTCGGGCATGGGCGGCTTGGCCGAGGCGTCCACCAGGCTCAGATCGAAGGCGGCCCCCCCCGGCAAGCGGATCCGCCAGCGCTTCGTTTCCTTTCCAGACGCATCGAGCGTCTCCACCGCTCCCTGGCTGATCCGGGGCGCCCATCGCGGCGGCAGTTCGAGCTCCAAAGTGCGCACCGTGGCCGGGGGAAGCTCCAATCGAAAGGTCAGGGACTCGCCCTCGGACGTCATTTCCTTCTCGCCGGCCTGGTCGCGGCGCCGGCCGCGCAGTGACCAGGCGAACTCCAGCTCGCCGGACTTTTCGACAATCACCCCAAGGCGACCGTCCTCGCCGACGCCCAGCGCGGCCCGTCGGGCGGGCTTGCCAGTCCAGCGGCCGAAATAGTGGTCGCCTGCCTCCCCTTCGCTCTCACGGATCGCCAGCGCGCAGG
>JBGQHD010000472.1:0-4887 GCA_041497795.1 Planctomycetia bacterium | reverse complement strand
GGGCACGAGATCATTAGCGAATTCGCGCGCAAAACATCACTCCCTTGATGTCACCACCCGCCGGTAGACTGCCGCTTGCTCGCCATGCATCGCGGCTGGTGCTGCGCAATCACCGGGTGAGTGGCACGCCCAGAACATGGATGTGACGGGGTGCGGATCCACCGACTCTTAACCTTCTTCCGCCGGCGCCACCCCGTCGCGCGTCACCAGGAACAGCCGCCGCGTGATCGGGTAGGCGGCCCGGTCGTGGTCTTTCCGCACCTGCTGGCCGATCCGCTTCCGCAGCGCGCGGCGGTTGGAGAAGGTGACCAGCGTGTCGCGGTCGGGTACGCCCGCCAGGAACGGGCTCCCCAGCGCCTGCGAAAAATAATGGTGAAAGTCGGGGTGCAGCAGCCGGCTGGCCGAGAAGCTGTCGTCGGTGCAGACCAGGATGATCCGGCTGCCGTCGGGCAGGCGCGAGCCTTCCATCTTCTTCGGCCAGGGGAGCCGCGACAGGTTCTCGGTGGCCGTGGCCCGCAGGCGGTCTTCGTCCACGCCCCAGCGGTTCAGGTCCCAGCCGGTGATGAAGCGGAACGACTTGTCGCCGTTGATCACGTAGCAAATCACCGTTTCTGGGAGCCAGTCGGTGGCGAAGACGTGCTTGGTCGGCCCGTCCTCCTTGATGTAGGCGATCGGCTTGAGCACCGGCAGGATGCGGTCGCAAATATCGTCCCACTCCTCGTGGCCGAGCATCCCCTGGGCCGAGGCCGTGACGCCCTCGACGAAGCGGTGGATGATGGCCTCGCGCCGCTCGGGGTCGCCCCGCACCTCTCGAAAGACGTTGTCGAGGTACACGACGTGATCGCGGCCGCGGATGCCCTTCTCGTCGAACTGGTACTCCTGGTCAGGCCGAGTCGCCTTCAGCCGCTCGAGCACTTCATCGCCGACCTTGTGCCGCAGGTGCTCGTTTTCGCGGGTGATCCGCAGGCTGGCCAGCACCCGCTCGAAGAGGGCGTTCCACGTCTCGCGCTCGCCGCAGGGCACCTGGCTGGTCGCCAGCAGCACCAGATCGCCGCCGGCCAGGAGCCAGTGATGCCCGCCTTCACCCTCGCGAATGACGTCGGCCTTCAGTGCATGGTGCCGCAGCGAGCCATCGCGGCGAATGTTGGTGACCGACGATTGCTCGAGGGCCTGGGCGAACATCGCCGGCAGGTCGTCCACAATACGGTCGGTGTCGATGCTGATCGGCAGGATCGAAATCCACAGCCCCACGTCGTCGCGCTCGTACGGGCCAAAGCCGCAGGAGCGGCCGTCGTCCTTGACCTGGTTTTCCCAGTGGGCCGGAAAATCCAGGCGATAGGCCTGCTGCGGATGGACGAAGGTCTTCAGCTCGGACGACAACATGACACCGCTCGCACCGGACGCTTACCGTGGGCGACAGCTATCGCTCAAGTTACGCCCGGAGATGCGCCGGCTCAAGGGGCGAAGCGGAGGCGTTGGAGTTCACACTTCAGCGTGGGAGCGCCGGCAGCCTGAAGGCTGGACTCCAGCAGGGCAACTCACGACCGCGGATCCAGCCCCCAGCCGCGCGTCACGCGGACCGGCATCTCTTCGATCAGTTGCTCGGCGCGCCGCAAGAGCGAATCGACTTCCCCCGCGTCGCGCACGGGGGCGTCGCTCGGCCGGGCCACGAAGCGGGCGTGGCAATGCCGGCAATACACCTGGCGGCCCAGGTGGGCCACCCCGATCTCCAGGCTCCGTCCGCAGGTCGGACACTCCTGCACGAAGAAGACTCTGTGCATCATCGAGCGGATCTCCTTCCACGTCCCAGTCGGTGCGACCTTGCCCGCGGTGCTATCGTAATCCAAAGGCGCGCGGCGCGGCAAGAACACCTGCCGGCGGCACGGGCCGAGGCGCGCGCCGCGGCACTTGCTGGTCAAGCGCAAGGCGGGCGCAAAAGTTACCGCCGCAGTGGTTGAGGTGAGGGAAGGTAGAAGTGCGGAATGCGGAATTCGGAATTGAAGAACCGTTCCGCACACCGTTCCATGGAGCTTGTCCAATTCCGCATTCCGAATTCCGCATTCACGACGATGACCCGACGCAGAGTTGACCCGGTGGCGACGGTCGCGCAAGATCGGACGCAGGCTCGAATGTCAGGAGTCAGGGATCAGGAGACAGGGGTCAGCGGCCCTGTTTTCTGACTCCTGATCCCTGACTCCTGAACGCTACGACTTGGGCGGCGCGAACTCCGCCGGCACCTTCTCGCCGCGTTTCGCGGCCGCTGCGCGGGTGGTCACGATCAGGTATTCGTCCCCGGCCACGTTGGCCAGCACGTAGATCGCCATGTCCCCGTACGCCGACTTGAGCAGCGTGCGGATCACCTCGCCGGCCGGCATTTTTTCCGCGTCGAGCTCCACGCGGCGCGGCGCGTCCCCTTCCGCGGGCGGCAGGTCGTCCCAGCGGACCAGCATCTCGGTGTGCGTGTCGCGGCTGAATTGCTCCAGCACTTCGGCGATGGGCTGCTTGCCCTCGGTGTGGAACGCAACGGGCTGCTTGAGCCGTTCGGCCAGCGGCAGACGCAGCTCCGGCGGCAGGAGGTGTCCACGCTGGGCCGCCCCGCGGCGCGTGGTCACCTCGATCCGCTCCTCCTGGTTGTCTCGTCGAACCACGTAGACGAGTTTTCCGTCGGGATCGGCCTTTCGCAGCAGCTCGCGGAGCACCCCCTCAGCCGGCTGATCGCGCTCGTCGATCGAGACGCGCTTGTTCACCGTCATGCCTTCGACCTGCAGGTCTGGGCGGACGATGCTGGCCGTGAGGCCGGTCTCCTGGGCCACCTTGGCGATCCCGTCCTCCAGCGATCCGGTGAAGGTCAGCGAGATGTGCTTCTTCAGCCGCTCGCGGGCCGATTGCTTGGCCGGCTCGGCTTTCGCCTTGGGCGCGGCGTCGGCCGCCGGCAGCCGCTCGGCCACGACGCCGAACGTGCGGTTGATGAGCGTGGTCGTGCCCGCCATCGTCGATTTGTCGGTCGTCCACAGGTACATGTCGTACTGCTGCGAAGCGGCGGCGAACTCGACCTCGAACTTCAAACGGTGGCGGATCTGCGTCTCGGTGATGCGGCCGCGGATCGGGAAAGCGCCTTTGGAATCCTCGGAGGTGTAGCGGCCGGAGACCTCGCCCTCGGCATCGACGGCGATCTCCCACGTGCCGACCCAGCGGCCGTCGGCGTTGACCCGCCACGTGCCGGCGAAGTCGCGCGGCCGCACGTCGGCGTGGTCCTGCGGGTCGTACTTATCCGGCGGCGTGGCCGGCAGCACTGAGCCATCCAGCGGGTGCAGCTTGGCCTTGTCGATGGCGGCGATCAGCCGCTGCGGCGTGAACTTGATGTCCCCTCCGCTGTCGGCCGGCACGATCTGGCCGATGTCGAAATCGAACTCGTAGCCGGGGAAGAGCATCACGTTGCGGCCGTGAGCCAAGGTCACATCGCCGCGGTCGCGGTCGTAGGTCACGTACCGCTCCAGCACGACGATCGGCACGAGCGTCTCTTTGCCCCCTTCCTTGCCTTTGCGGAAGCCCCAGCTCACCAGTGCCTTGGCCCAGTTGCCATCGCTGGTGCGGATCACGACGCAGGCGTGCTCGACGCGTTGGCCGAGCGTCTTGAGCTTCGAGGCCTGGCCCGAGGAGAGCGTGGGCACGGCGGCGTTCTTCTCCGCGGCCTCGCGGAGGTTCTTGGAGGCGTGGCGGTCGAATTCGTCGAGGGCCAAGACCGTGCCGGTTGACCAGGCGAGACAACCTAGCGCCGCGAGACACGCGAGAGGGAACTTCATGGGTTTGATTCCGAAGTGAGCCAGAGGGACCGACTAGATTGGCCGCTGCGGTGGACGCGAGACACGACTGCTGCGACGTCGAACGGCGGTGACGAACCATCGCGTCATGGGCATAACCGCGAACATCGCCAGCGGATACCACAAGCTCACCATCAGCGTCCAGAGTGTTGCATTTGACCACCGGAAGTACCGGTAATAAATGCCCCACGAATCGCCGAAGGCCCGTTGGCGAACGAGCGGCGGGTGTACGTTGCCTTCGGAATCGACAAGGCCGATGATGCTTCCACAATAAGGGCCATCGGGATCGTTGAAGAAGACGATGCGCGAGTCGCAACCGAGCCCCCACACGCCCACGTGGGCCGACTTGGTCAAGGAGACGTACTGGCCTTCCCAGGGGCTGAAAACGTAACCCGCGAGAAACAGTACGGCAGTGACAGCGAGAAGCGCCGTCGAGGTGACGGTGGCGATTTTGAGTGCTCGGCGTGCCATGGTGAGTCATTCATTCTAACCCCGAAGCTCACCCGTCAGCGACGCTCTCGGAAGAATCCGCAACAAAGTGTCCCACCAGCCTGTTTCGCCGCGTCACGCGACTGATTAGGTTATCGATGCGTCCCGCGAATCGGCCCTCCCTCTCTCTTCTGGAATCCGCCAATGCTCGTACGCTGTGCGTTTGCCCTGTCGTTGCTCGCCCCCCTGGCCCCGCCCTCGCTCCGCGCGGCCGACGACTACAAGCTCGGCCCCGATGCGATGGAGCACGAAGGCGTGCCGCGCGGCACGGTGACGCAGGCCAAGTGGGAGAGCACCAAGGTCTACCCCGGCACGGTCCGCGACTACTGGGTCTACGTGCCGGCCCAGTACGACGGCAAGACCCCGGCCTGCGTAATGGTCTTCCAGGACGGCGGCAGCTACCGCGATCCCAAGGGGGGCATCCGCGTGCCGACCGTGTTCGACAACCTGATCCACAAAGGGGACATGCCGGTGACGATCGGCATCTTCCTGAACCCCGGCAACATTCCGTCCGCGAAGGAAGGCGAAAAGCCCCGTTCGAACCGCAGCTTCGAGTACGACACGCTCGGCGACCAGT